>JAJRAT010000061.1 GCA_028682845.1 Methanothrix sp.
AACAGATTTCAACGAACAGGCTCAGCAAATAGACTTCAAACAGGTCCAGCAGACAGATTTCAACGAACAGGAGACTTCCCCAAATGCCCCTTGCCGCAAAGAAGGCCGCCAGGTATGCCGTGGCCTTCTTTCTCATCATCTCATTGAACTTCGCCATTCCCCGAGCCATGCCCGGCGATCCGCTCACCAATCTCCTGGGAGAGGACGTCGATGTTACGGGCGGCACCATCGTCGAGCTTCGGGAGAAGATGGGACTGGATCAGCCTTTGCCCTTGCAGTATCTCTACTACTGGCGGAGCATCCTTTGCTTCGACTTCGGATACTCCTATCATCTTCACTCTCCGGTTTCAAGCGCCATCATTTCCCGCATGAAGTGGACACTTCTGCTCTCGGTTCCCGCCCTGATCCTGGGGGCCGTCATCGGCACATTCTTCGGCGCTCTGGCCGGCTGGAAGAAGCGGGAAGCCGTCGGGCAGATGGAGACGGCCCTGGTCTTAACGGTCTTTTGCACTCCGCCGTATTTTCTTTCACTGCTGGCGCTTTACGTCTTCTCCTTCTACCTCGGACTATTTCCCCTGAAGGGATTCTACTCCTCCGGCTCCTGGCTTGACATCGCTCACCATTTTCTGCTGCCGGTCCTGGTGATGACGCTCTTCTCCGCTTCCAGAAACTACATGATCATGAGGGGAAGCGTCATCCAGGAGAAAGCAAGCCTCTACGCCGCTTACGCCCGCGCCAAGGGGCTTTGCGGGAACCAGATCCTATTCCGGCATATCTTCAAAAATGCGCTCTTGCCCATCATCACTTTGCTGGCTCTTGATTTCGGATTCATCCTGAGCGGGGCTCTCTTCATCGAGATCGTCTTCTCCATGAACGGCATGGGAAACCTCATTTACGACGCCCTGCTCTCCCGCGACTATCCGGTGTTGCAGGGCTCGTTTCTCATCATCACCGTCATGGTAATTGCAGCCAATCTACTGGCCGACCTGCTTTACAGCCGCGTGGACCCGCGCGTGAGGTGGCAATAGCATGAGCTGCAAGAATAGCCGTCGCAGGAATGCCGGTTTGAGCAACATGATCGGCAGCACGATCCGCAGCATGATCGGCAGCATGAGTGAATCCATAGGCGCCCTCTCCGGCTCCAGCAAGATCGGCCTGGCTCTCTTTGTGCTTTTCCTGATCGTGGCCGTCTTTGCCGGAGCCGTCGCGCCATACGATCCCTGGCTGAGGTTTTCGCCCTTCATGCCTCCCGGCTTCGCCCATCCGCTCGGCACCAACGACCTTGGAAACGACATTTTATCCGAGCTGATCTTCGGGACGCGGGTATCCCTGATCGTCGGCTTCGGAGCGGCGTTCATGGCCACCATCATCGGATCCGTGGTGGGCCTTCTTTCCGGTTATTTCCGCGGCCTGGCGGACGAGCTGCTCATGGGGTTGACGGATGTTTTTCTCATGATCCCGCAAATCCCGCTCATCATCGTCCTGGCCGCATTTCTCCGGCCAAGCTTCTGGATGACCGCCCTGCTGATGGGCTGCCTGTGGTGGACCTCCACCGCCCGCGTGGTGCGCTCCAGGACCTTGCAGGTGCGGGAGATGAGCTATGTCGAGAGTGCGACATCCCTGGGCTTCTCCCATGCCCATATCATCTTCACGGATGTGCTGCCTAACGTCCTGCACGTCATCATGCCCAAGTTTCTGTTGGCCATCGCTTCTGCCCTGATCGCAGAGGCATCCATCTCGTTCCTGGGCCTCGGCGATCCCACCATGAAGAGCTGGGGGATGATGATCAACTTCGCCTTCACGCGTGGCGGATTCATAAACGGTTACTGGTGGTGGTATCTGCCGCCTGGGCTGTGCATCACCCTGTTCGTGCTCTCTGTGGTACTCATGGGTTCTAGCCTTGAAGATCGAGAAGAAGAGTCACGGGTGGCGCAATGATCCCTTTGACAACTCCTGCCGTCCCTGCCGACTCTGCCATCCTTGCAGCCCTCGCTATTCCTGCCGTCTCTGACATCCCGGCAGCCCCTGCCGGCCCCGAAATCCGAAAGAAAATCCAGAAGACAAAGATTCTTCAGTTGTCCGGGCTATCGGTCCAGTTCGAAACATCGCTTGGCAGAGTCCAGGCGGCGGATAATGTCTCTTTTGAGATCTTCGAGAACGAGACCCTGGCACTGGTGGGCGAGACCGGCTGCGGAAAGTCGGTCGTGGCCAGCGCCATCATGCAGCTTTTGCCAAAAAATGCAAAATCAAAGGGAAATATCGAGTTTGGAGGAAGGAATCTGCTCGACCTCGGCGAGGAGGAGATGGCCGGGGTTCGCGGGGCTGAGATCGCCATCATCTTCCAGAATCCATCTCTTTCTTTGAATCCCGTCGTCACCATCGGCGATCAGATTGCGGAGATGCTGCAAGTGCATGGCAAAGCCGGTCGTTCTCAGTCCATCGAAAAGGCGGCAGGCGTCTTGCAGCGCCTGGGTCTTGGCGAGAGAAGTCTGCTCAAGATGTATCCCTTCCAGTTCTCAGGAGGAATGAACCAGCGGGTAATGATCGCCTCGGCGCTCATGCTCTCGCCCAGGATCATCATCGCCGATGAGCCCACCAAGGGGCTTGACTCCGCCACCGCCGCCGGAACCGTTCAGGAGATGAAGAAGATGAAAGACCTGAGCGGAGCGTCGCTATTGCTCATAACCCACGATCCGGCACTCGTGGAGAGCATTGCGGACCGCGTGGCGGTGATGTACTGCGGCGAGGTCCTGGAGATCGGTCCCTGTCGAGATGTATTCCAAAAGCCCCTGCACCCTTACACGAAGGCGCTGCTGGACTGTCTTCCCGAGAGGGGCCTGCATCCCATTCCGGGGGCCTCTCCATCCATGACGAATCCGCCTCAGGGCTGCAAGTTCCATCCCCGCTGCCCCATGAGGTGTACAAAATGCTCGCAGAGTCCGCTTATGAAACGGATGAAGCGTACGGAATGGATGACGCAGGTGGAACTGGTGGAACGGGTGGAACGGACGACGCAAGCGGAACGCGAGGAACGGACGACACAAGTAGAATGGGTGGAACGGGCGACGCAGGTGGAATGCGTGGAGCGGATGAAAACGGTTGACCTGGGAACGCCATCAGGCGAGAGGTGGGTCAAGTGCTGGCTGTACTGAAAGCTGAAAATGTCTCAAAGGTCCGCGAGTCCGGCATATTTCGCAAAACGCGGCGAGAGATCTTTCAAAATATCACTCTGGAACTGGAGGAAGGAAAGACCGTCGGGCTGATGGGCGACTCCGGCTCGGGCAAGACAACTGTAGCGAGGATTATGGCAGGCCTGGAAAAGCCGTCTGCAGGTCGCGTTCTGTTTCAGGGAAGGGACATCGATTCACTGCATGGCAAAGAGTTTTGGGACTACAAAAGGAGTGTTCAGATGGTCTTTCAGGACCCGGAAGGATCGCTGAATCCAAGAAAGAGCATCGAGCGATCCATTAATGAGGTTTTGGGCCTTTTGAGAGTTCCAAAGCGGGAATGGCAGGAGAGAACCCTGGACATCCTGCACACGGTGGGCCTGTCCGAAGAATTGCTCTGCCGCTATCCCGGCCAGGTTTCGGGCGGGCAGAACCAGAGGATTGCCCTGGCAAGAGTTTTGCTGCTCGAACCGAGAGTGATGATTCTGGATGAGCCGACCTCGGCGCTGGACGTCTCCGTGCAGGCGCATGTCTTGAGCCTGCTTCGAGAACTGCAGAAAAAATTGGGCCTCGGGTATCTGCTGGTCTCGCATCAGCCCGAGGTGATGAGGAACATGGCGCACGAGGTGTTCGTATTGAAGAACGGATGCCTGGTTGAAAGCGGATAAAGCCGCCAGGCTTCAGGTGTTATGAGCCGGGTCGATCTCATGAGCTTGCTGTTCAGACTTCAGGCATCCTTCTTCCTGGTTAAGGACGATTTCGACCGCTTCTCATGGAGCATTCCTGACAGCCAAGATGGAGTGTATTTCGACCGACCCAACGGAAACCTACTTGTTTCTTCATAATATTAAGCTTTTTGGTAGCACATACTCCGATTCGAATCTGAATATTATCTAATGGCTCTGCTCGATTAATTGCCCCCGGCCAGCCGGAATCGGCAAGTGTTTTATAGTACAAGCGTCAATTTCAGAGTATGACGCAAGAAACCTTTGTGGGGAATCGTCTTCTACGACGTTCGCTCGCTTGTTGGTGAACAGGTCCGCATTTTTGATACAACTCTTCGTGACGGCGAACAGACTCCGGGCGTGTCTCTCACCCCGGACGAAAAGCTCATGATCGCCAGGCAGCTTGATAAGCTCGGTGTAAATGTCATCGAGGCTGGTTTTCCGGTATCTTCCAAGGGCGAATTTGACAGCGTCCGGCAGATTGCCAGGGCCGGCCTCAACTGTCAGGTCTGCGGTCTTTCCAGAATCGTGAAGAAAGACGCCCAGGCGTGCCTTGATGCCGATGTGGGAATGGTGCATGTCTTCGTTCCCACCTCCGACATTCAGATCGCTCATACCATAAAGCTGAGCCATGACGAGATTGTAGCCGGTGCCGTCGAGACGGTTGAGTTTGTAAAAGAAAACGGCAGAACCTGCCTCTTCTCGGCAATGGACGCCACGCGCACGTCGCCCGAGTTTTTGCACAGGATCTTTAAGGCGGTGGAGGGCGCGCACTGCGACATCATCAATATCCCGGATACCGTCGGTGTCGCGGTCCCGTCATCGTTCTACCGTTTTGTCAAGGACATTTGCGACCGGGTGAACATGGTCGTGGACGTGCACTGCCACAACGACTTCGGCCTCGCTGTAGCCAACAGTCTTGCTGCCGTCGAGGCGGGAGCGCGCGAGGTGCAGGTCTGCGTGAACGGCCTGGGCGAGCGCGCCGGAAATGCCAATCTCGCCGAGACGGTGATGAGCCTGCACGCCATCTACGGAGCGCGCACCAGCATCAAGACCGAATACCTGGTGGAGACGGCCCGGCTGGTGGAAAGGCTCTCCGAGGTCAAGATATCCATGACCGCGCCGATCGTGGGCGAGAATGCCTTCTCGCACGAGAGCGGCATTCACAGCCACGGCGTTATCGAGAACAGCAAGACCTTCGAGCCCGGCATCATGACTCCCGAGATGGTGGGCCACAAACGGCGCATCGTTCTCGGCAAGCACACCGGGCGACATGCCGTGGCCAAATTCCTTGAAGAGGGCGGCTTTGAGCCCACGGAAGAGCAGCTCTCGGAGATCCTGGCGAGGGTCAAGGATCTTGGCGACAAAGGAAAGCAGGTTGCCAGCATCGACCTTCAGACCATCGCCGATGTGGTGATCGGAGACGTGGCCAAGGGCAGCCAGGCCGTGGTGCTCAAAGAGGTCTCGGTCATGACCGGGAACATCATAACCCCCACGGCGACGGTCAGGGCAATGGTGCGGGGCAAGGAGAAGGTGCTGGCGAGCACCGGCGTGGGGCCGGTGGATGCGGCGGTCAATGCCGTGCAGCGCTTGCTTGACAGCGATACATCTATACACCTCTGCGACTTCAGGATCGAGGCCATAACCGGAGGAGCCGATGCACTGGCCGAGGTGGTCATAGGCGTTGAGGACGACAAGGGTCGAAAAGTCAGCGCCAAGTCCGCTCGCGAGGACATCGTCATGGCATCGGTGGAAGCTCTGGTCAGCGCCATCAATCGATTGATGCTCCTGGAGGAATCAGGTCGTTGAATGAATCAGCACACGGGGTAATTGACGCGCATTGCCATCTGGATTTCAAGCAATTTAATAAAGACCGCGAAACGGTATTGCAGAGAGCCAAAGACTCCGGAGTTGTTCGCATGATCAACTCCGGTGTCGACTATTCTACCAACCAGAGGTCCCTGGAGCTGGCGAAGAAATACGATTTCATCTCCGTCACCCTGGGGCTCTCTCCCAACACCCTGGTGGGGCTTACCGAGGCCGATCTGAACCGGCTTTTGGCACAGATAAAAGACAACGCCCCACAGGCCATCGGCATCGGAGAGGCGGGGCTTGATTACTACCACACCAAGGACCCTGCCGTCAGAGCGCATCAAGCCAAGGTTTTCCAAAAGGTTATCGATCTGGCCGGTTCCCTGAACCTGCCTCTGGTCATCCATTCCAGAGATGCGGAGCAGCAAGCCCTGGACATGGTCAAGCATCTGGAAAAGGTCGTGTTTCACTGCTACAGCGGCACTCTATCTACTATGAAAGAGGCCATCGATCGGGGATTTTACATCTCCATCGCCACCAATCTCTGCCGGTCGGGCCGCCACCAGATACTGGCCAGAAATGTTGACCTGAATTATCTGCTGGTGGAGACGGACAGCCCGTTTCTCTCCCCCCGCAGCGGCAGAAATGAGCCTTCCTTTGTCCAGGACTCGGTATCGCTTATCGCCAGGATCCGAAACATGGAGCCCCAGGAGATTGCTCGCATAACCTCTGATAATACCAAAAGGATTTATAACATTCATTGAATCCATTTATCGAGGGAAAGTGCGCCTAGTAATCCAATTGATGCAGAAAGGTGTAACATGGATAGGATGTCAATAAACTTTGAACATATCATGAGCTATCTGGGCTCCAAGAAGGAAAAGGGAAGAAAAAAGATCGGTCTTCTCGTGGACGGTCCCAATATGCTTCGCAAAGAGTTCCAGATGGATTTGGAGGAGATTCGGGACATCCTCAAGGATTACGGCGACATAAAAATGGGCAAGGTTTTTTTGAATCAGTATGCATCCGAGAAGCTGGTCGAGGCCGTGGAGAACCAGGGCTTTGAGCCTGTGATCTGCACCAGCGACGTGGATGTGCGCATGGCCGTGGAGGGCGTGGATATGATCTACAACCCGGTCATCGACACCCTTGCGCTCGTCACCCGCGATGCCGACCTCAAGCCGGTTCTCATGAAAGCGATGGAGCACGGCAAGGAGACCATTATCTTCGGAGCGGAGCCCGGTTTTTCCGTGGCCCTCAGGAACTCGGCGGATTATGTTATTGTGCTGCGCGATGGGCAGTACGTCACTGAATGATGGTTCGGCCAGAGCAATTTTGCAGCCGAAATGGCGGCAATACATTGACGGCAATGCATCCTTGATATGTGAGAACGAATGGATGGATAATCATGTCTTGCAGATTTATATATATCATTTCTCTCATTTTTATGACGGTCGCTCTAGCCGATCCAGCCTCCTCCGCTTCCGGCACGCGCGAAGACCCGATACCAATTGGAACCGCGGCAAGCCTCGTAGACGGCTGGCAGTTTGTAGTACTCAGCGTAAATCCCGATGCGACATATGCGATTAATCAGGCGAATCAGTTTAGCGTCAAGCCGCAGTCCGGAAACAAATTCGTCCTGGCCAGAATCAGAGCTACCTATTTCGGCAAAAATTCTTCCGCGTTTGCAGCAGGCTACAGATTGATGGCCATCGGGCCTTCATCCGCTACCTATAGCACCTTTAAGAATGACGCAGTCCGGATTCCCAATGCATTCCCAAACACCGCAACATACATGAGCGGCTCCATCGAAGGCAACATTTGCTGGCAGGTCAAGTCCTTTGATGCCGGTTCTCTGGTCATGTACGACAATCTTACCACAGGCGCTCGCGGCGACAGATTGTATATGGCGCTCTATGATGTTGATTCAAAGCAGGTATATT
>JAJRAT010000205.1 GCA_028682845.1 Methanothrix sp.
AGCTCGATTCCATCCTGTGTCAGAGTGTACTCGACCCTTGGCGGGATCTCGGAAAATGACTCCCTGTTTATCAATCCCTCCTCTTCGAGATCTTTGAGCGTATCCGAAAGCGTCTTGGGACTGATGCCGAGCAGTATCTCCGTCAGATGCTTGAACCTGGCGCGACCGCTGTTGCCGATGGCGTTGATGATGAGCAGAGCCCATTTCTTGCTGATGACGTCGATTATGCCCTTCAGAGGGCAGAGGCATACGTTCTCGCAATCCTGATGCATGATCTCGCTTTCCTTAAGCATAGTGACTATGTTACTATAAACTTGATAGATTAAATACTTTCCATTGAATAGTGGCTAATTGGAGGTGAATTTGAAATGGTTGAAGGATGCGGTTGCGGAGGAGAGAAGCACGGACACCATGCAGATCCTCACGCCCAAGGAGTCTGCCATTGCGGCCATATTCCCAGAAGATTCCTCAGCAAGAATGAAAAAATCGAGAACCTGGAAAAGTACAGAGAGGCTCTCAAGAACGAGCTGGCAGGAGTCGAAGAGGAATTGGAGGCCCTCAAGAAGGCCGACTGATCAGGCAATTTCGACAGATCAACAGTTGTTCGTCGAATAGCTCTTTTTTTTAACAAACCAGTTTTTTTACCCAATCACGCTCTTCCTTCCCGTATCTGCTGCAAAGGCATGATCATGGGCCGGTCGGACATAATTCGCACAGCCGCCTGCACGCGGTAAACGGATGCGATATTCTCGGCGGTGATAACTGAAGTCGGATCGCCCGCGGCCACTATCTTTCCCTTTTTCATCATGATGATACGATCGGAAAAAGTCGAGGCCAAATTGAGGTCGTGCAGAGCCATGAGGGCGGTCATCTCTCTTTTCCTGACCACATCCCGATTTATGTTCATCCCGTCAAGCTGGTGCCAGTGATCCAGGTTGTTGGTGGGCTCATCGAGCAGCATCACCTCCGCCTCCTGGACCAGCGCTCTGGCGTTGGGCACCTTCTGCTGCTGGCCGCCGGATAGCTCATTGAAGTTGCTCATGGCCAGGCGTTCGATATTAAGCAGCCTCAATACATCCCAGACCTTCACCTCGTCGTCATCGCTCCCCAGCCATCCGATGTGCGGCCTTCTGCCCATGAGGATGGTGTCGAAAACATTTGTCGGAAAGACGCGTACCGAGCTTTGCGGCACATAGGAGAGATACCTGGCCACATCCCTGCGACTCATCCGAGTCACATCCTTTCGATCGATGAGGATGCTGCCCTTTTGCGGCGAAACTATCCGGTCGATGCACTTGATGAGCGTCGACTTGCCTGAGCCGTTCGGCCCGACGATGGTGACCAGACGCGCCGGTGCGATCTCGAAATTCACATTATCCAGGATGGGATGGCTGTTGTAGCTGAAGGTTATGTCCTTGGCTTGCAGCTTTATCATCATGTCCAGAACTCCTTCCTCTTGCCTTTCATCATGAGATACATGAAGAACGGAACGCCGACGATGGAGGTCATGATCCCGGTGGGTATGATGGTCGGCGCAATCAGGTTCATTCCCACGGCATCCGCAGAGATGAGGACCAGGGCCCCCAAGACGCCTGATGCCGGAATAAGGAATCGATGGTCTCCACCGATGACCATGCGGGCCATGTGAGGTGCCACCAGTCCCACGAAGGCGATGGTTCCCATGAAGCAGACGATGGTCGCCACCAGCAGGCTCGTAATCACCATGATGAATATGCGAGTCTTCTCGGCATCAACTCCGATGCTCTTGGCCGCTTCATCTCCGGCGGTCATGATATTGAGATCCCAGGATTTGGACATCAGCAGCGGGAAGCATATGAGGAAGATGACCAGCAGGAGGCGCGAGTTTGCCCAGGAGAAAGCGGCAAGGTCGCCCATCCCCCAGTTGGTCATGAGGCGAAGCTGCTCGTCTGATGCGAAATATTTCAGGAGCTGGCTTATGGCCGTAAAAAAATAGTTGACCGCAATTCCCGCCAGAACCAGATTTTCCGATGTCGCTCCCTTGATAGCGGCCAGAGCTATGATGAAGAGCGAGCAGAGCAGGGCGAAGACAAAAGCATTTCCCACAATGAAATACGGCCCTCCCAGAAGCGTGAATCCAGCCACTGCGGCAATGGAGATGCCGAATTGCGCTCCGGCGGTGATGCCGAGGGTGAAGGGGCTGGCCAGCGGATTCTTGAGCACGGCCTGCATCACGCATCCGCATATTCCGAGACCAAAGCCCGCCATCATGCCGCCCACGATGCGGGGAAAGCGGATGTTCCAGACCACGCGTGAGGTTAGTGTCTCCACCTGAAAATATTCGGGCCAAAACAGGGCCAGCAGCGCAGAATAGGCATCGGGGACGGAGATATTCAGCGGCCCCAGGGTGATGATGATGCCGGTCAGCAAAATCAGCATGGCGAATATGGCCAGCACGAAAAAGAGCCTGACGAACTTGAATTTATCGTGGGCCAGCTCCATGCCGCTCTTCTTGCCCGCCCTTCTTGCTTTGGACTGGCCGTTACCGTTTTTTCCTCTGAAAAATACCGTCTTGAAGCCAATCATTTGTCCGCAGCCGCCTTGGACAGCCCCATCATAAGGGCAATGTCTGAAGTCCTGCCTTCACACGATCCTGTGGAAACGACGATGAGGTTCTTCTCCTTGGCAATCTCGGTGAGTGTCTGGAACTCTCGAAGCTTCAGGGCGCTGGGTTTGTTCTCGTACATATCGGCAGCTTCGTTCATCATCTTGGATGCCTGGAACTCTCCTTCCGCCAGGATTATGCGCGCTCTCTTCTCGCGTTCCGCTTCCGCCTGCCTGGCGATGGCCCGCAGCATATTCTCGGGCAGCGAGACGTCTCTCATGGTCACCATTACCACGCGCATTCCCCATGGCTCCGTGGTGGAATCCAGGATCTCCTTGATCCTCCGGTTGAGGTCATCACGATCTGAGAGGATGGTGTCCAGCTCGTTTTGGCCCAGGATATCTCTCAGTGTGGTCTGGGCCAGCAGGAGCGTCGCCGCTTCATAGTCCTCTACCTCAATGATGGCCTTGGTGGCGGATGTCACTTTGTAGTAGATGACGGCGTCAACCTCCAGCGTGACATTATCTTTGCTGATAATCGTCTGCTTGGGAACATCCAGCTCCCTAACTCTCATATCCACGCGGACCATTTTGTCCACCAGAGGAATGAGTGCGAAGATGCCGGGTCCCCGTTCGCATTTCAGCTTGCCGAGACGGAAGACCACGGCCCGGTCGTACTGCCTCACAACTTTGAATGATATTGCCGCGAGCCCCAATAAAAAAATGGAACCGATGAGAATGGGTATGGAAACCAAATCGATTCCTCCTCATGCGGTAGTATGCAGTCTCTTCTGCCAGGAGATCATGGCATGCTTGGAGCGGCGGTGCATGCAAAGCCCCTGCTCATCTTTTGTGAGCCTGGCAGAGAGGAACTCCCGAAGCTTGGGCTCTTTTTCCGGGGGCACATCCCGCATCTCCTTCCAGCTTGCCACAGCCTCGTCGAGGCTCGAATAGTGCTCTTTGGACTCCCAATCATAAATCTTGACATCGGCACAAATGCCCATCTCTGCCAGCAGGTTGTAGATCATGAGGTATCCGGCAGGCTGGACGGAATCTCGGCTATGCTTTTCACCCTTCAGGAATTGGGAGAATCCGTCGTCTCTATTTCCATCCGTGAATGTGAAGATAAAGACGGCCCTTCTTGCCAAAGAGTCCATCTTGGTCAGTGCATCTTTGAGGTCATAGACGCCCAAAGAGTTGGAGGAGAGAACCACGTCATGAACCGGAATCTCATCAGGTGTTATATCCTGCCAGCTCTTGCGGATGCAGTTGATGTTGCCAATGCCCTCCGCCTGCATGTTTTCCTTGAGGCAGGTGAGCATCCCTTCCGACTGGTCAAGAGCGGTAACGCTTTTGGCGATCCTGGCTATGGGGATGGCCAGCCTGCCGGGACCGGATCCCATATCCAGAACCGTCTCATTCGGCGCAAGGCCAAGGGCCGCCACCTGTTCCAATGCTCTCTCCTTATGCTTCATGACCCTTTTGTTGAAGGCTTCAGCCTTGCGATCCCAATGAGCGGTAAGGTCTTCACCATGATGGCGGAACCCTCTTACGTGCGTGGCCTTCCACAGCTCATTCCAGTTGATAATTCCAGGCATCGTCGAGTCCCTACTTCAAGCTGTTTAGGTAATCTCTCGGCCAGACCAGGTAATCGGCATACTCGGTGAAGACATCGTCCTCTCCCAGGAATGCCTTGAATATCTCGTTGCCCTCTTTCTCCAGGTCCAGATCCTTGAACTTGTCAGGATGAAGCAGCTTGGCCATGTAGATCATATTGAGCAGGTTCCTGTCTGGCGGAGTGCCGCGGCAGTGAGGGTAGAAACAGTAATCGACATTGCCCTTCTTGATGGCGCTGACCGATGCCAGCTCCGGGCTGCTCTTGATGAAATCCAGGGCCGTGTTATTCCCGGCGTCACTGTTCGAGATCAGGATGAAGTCAGGGTTCCAGGCGATGATCTGCTCCAATCCCACGTTGACGGTCGAGCCGTTGATCTCGGATGCAACATTATTGCCGCCGGCTACGGTCAGCGGATCGTATGAGGGCTCGGTGCGGGTGAAGTCCCTGCCTTCCTTGGGATCGTAAAATGCATTGGTTGCACCTCGGGAAGCAAAGTAGACTTTAGGCTTCTCATCTGAACTCATCTTGTCCGTTACCGATTTTATCATGTCGATCTTGCCTTTGACGAACATAACGAGCTTGTCTGCCTGCTCTTCGCTATCCAGAGCCTGACCTGCTACCTTTATGCTCTTGAAGAATCCGTCATCGCTAAAGTCCCAGCCCTGCCCGCCAAGAACCACTACCGGACAGCCGATCTTGTCCTCGAAGGCCTCTGCATCCTTCAGGTTCCCGCAAAAGATTATATCCGGCTTCAGGGCAGCGATCTTCTCGTAATAAATATCGTATCTGGTGCTGGTCTCGGGAAGGTCGAGCATTCTGCCGCCGATGATATTCTCATAGCATTCGACGCATCCTGTGGTGACATTTTTCTTAGAGGTACTGGTGGGGCAAAGGCAGGTCTTTGTAGCCTGCTCTGAAGCCACCAATTTATCGCCGGCCCCCAGAGCCACGATAATCCTGGCCTCGTCCGGCGATCTGGTGATGATCCTCTCTACTGGTTTGTCTAAAGTGATTTCTCTTCCTTGCGTATCAGTAAACGTCTTGGGATAGGATGCTGCTGCAATGAAGCTTGAAAAGAGCAATGAAAATATCAGTATCATCAGCAACGATCCGCAAATCGAACTGCGTTTCTTCATCAAATTCTCACCTGAATCTCCTTTATCGCTGTCTTGGCAGCCGACGGCTGCGTTATCGTCTTTGTATATTTGTGTCCAATTGATTCACGTTTGTTGCTAATTATGTTATAATATTTAAGATTATCTCATTAATTCACAGATGTTAATGTGATATTTTCAGACTTTTTAAAATTAGTTGTGAGATAATCGAAAAGAATAGGGTTTTGGCGGATTCAAGGCTAAAAAATTGATATGAATTCAGTATTGAACTAACGTTCCTTCCTCCTTCACCCTGTTCACTGCAAACCTGAATATGAAGAGGCTCGACGGCAGAAGAATTACCGCAAAAACGATCAGCATGAATATGTCCGAGGATAGGCTTTGCAGAGAATACCCCTGCAAGAGTGCGTGCCTCATTCCATTCAGAGCATAGGTCATGGGCAGGAGATGCGAGACCGTCTGGAGGGCGGGCGGGAAGACCTCTATTGGAAACAGCACGCCTCCGAAGAGTTCCGAGGTGCTCATGAAGAGCATGTTGATGGGGTCTCCTCTCTTGAAGATCATGATGAAGCTCGCCGAGAGTATGCCGATGCTGCTGAAGCAGAGTATGGTCAGGATGAGGATGATGAGAGCGCCGGGCAAATTGGCATTGCTCATGTTGACTCCCAGGAACAGGCCGATTATCAGATAGAGGAACACCCGGACGGAGGCGACGATGAAGCTCCAGAGCGCGGAAAGAGTTATGACCGCCGTTGTGTCCGTGGGAGTTACCAGCATCGCTTCCAGGGTTCCCATCATCTGCTCGTCCCTCACGGTCTCGGAGAAGCCGCGCAGGGAGACCATGAGATAGGTAGAGAAGGCGATGCCGATGAGGACGAAGGAGAAATAGTCGCCGCCGTACGGCTTAAGGTAAGGCGCTCCCGCCGTGCCGATGAGCTTGGCCACGAAGTAGTAGGTGAGGATGTTGAAGAAGGCGAAGAAAAGGCGCAGGAAGAACTCCAGCTTGTAGCTCATCTGCAGCATGTAGCTTCTCAGGATGAAGGAATGGGCCTTTCTGAGCACGGAAAGGTCAAGGCCGCCAGGAGCGGGACTCATAGCCCTCGCCTCCTCATGCCCAGTCCCACCCCGTGCCTGAACTTCGGTTCCCGGCGCGGCCTCTCAGCAAGGTGATCTTCGACAAATCTCTTGCCGGTGAAGGCGAGGAATGCATCCCGCAAGGTCGCTCCCGTCACGTCTGCAATATTCGCTTTCAATTCCTGTGGGCTCGCTGCTACCTTGATCTTGCCCTCGTCAAAGATGGCGACGCGATGGCAGAGCTGCTCTGCCTCATCCAGGTTATGCGTGCACAGGAATACCGTCTTCCCCTGCTCATTGACGATATATTCCTTGATGAAGTCCCGCAGGTTCTGGGCGGCACCGGGGTCGAGGCTTCTCGTCGGCTCATCCATGAACAGGACTCGCGGATCGTTGAGCAGGCCGCGGGCGATGGCCAGCCTCTGCTTCATCCCGGCGGAGTAGCCCATGAACAGCTCGTCCGCTCTGCCGGAGAGGCGCACGGTCTCCAACAGCTCGGCAACTCTCTCCTGCGCCTTTTGGCCGTGCAGGTTGTGCAGGCTGGCAAAGAACAGCAGATTTTGCCGAGCGGTGAGCCGCCAGTAAAAGCTCCGCTCGTCGGTGGTGACGAAGCCCAAAGATCTTCGCACCTGGGCGCTCTCGTCCATTACGTTGTAGCCGTTCACATACGCCTTCCCGGATGTCGGAAAGATCAAAGTGCAGAGGATCTTGATCAGCGTCGTCTTTCCCGCGCCGTTGGGGCCGATGATGCCGAAGACCTCTCCCTCCTTAACCCGAATGCTGACAGAATCAAGAGAGGTGAACGCCTCGCGCTGGAGTGGGTGCAAAAAGAGATCCGTTATCCCTTTTTGTTTAAAGAATTTCTTGGTGAGATCTTGCGTCTCAATGGAGTATTTGGCTATGGTTTCACGTCCGAATAATGAAGACTAGGTCTGGTGCCGGGCCGCGAGACTTTTTTCCAGATACGAATTCGAGATACGAATGGCACTATTACCGGCAAATCCCTCAACTACAGGTATTGCTTTTTTTCCGTAATATTTAAGATTTATTCTCACAATTCACTTATTTAATTCAGAATTATTATAACTAATTTAGACGCAATGCTGAAATATATGTGAATCTCATGCAAATGCAGTCCCGGTCAATGGGATTCGTATTGGATTTCAATTTTGTGAATGCAAAAACACAAATGCAAAAATTGCAAAAGAAGCAA
>JAJRAT010000089.1 GCA_028682845.1 Methanothrix sp.
GCAGGCGATAACGCGGTAGTCGCCCTCGATGCCGCCCTGGGTCTGGACCTTTATGGCGCTGTTTTGCAGCGAGACCGTGCCGGTGCGAATCCTGCTGCAGGCGAACATGCATCCCAGGCAGCCTATGCAGCGCTCCGGGTGAGCGACCTTCAGGCGTCGGCGAAGCTTGGGCTTCGCGGGCGTTGCAGCATCTTTCTCTTCAGGCTCAAGCATGGTTCTTCCGGCATCAACCTGTGTTGCCTCAGCATAGCTCTCTACCATTTAATGGGGTCATCTCTCCTGCAAAGATTACTTATTATCTATTTTTGGGGCCAAACTATAAAAGCTGTCGGATTGATATGAAAAACTTAGAAAGCACGCCGAGGGACGGATTATATGGCTCTTCGCTATTTCAGATGGCTAACTTGAAGTTATCTCGAAACGAGATCTAGTGAGTGAATCAAGAAATCAGGAAGCTGGACCCATATTCAGTTCAATCCAGACGACATGATTACCCTCTGGAAGGATTTTTGCCCCAATCACACCCACTCGAAACAGCGAGGAACCGATTATATTACTTAAGGTGGAAAATATAAACGAATTTTCTCTTCTCCGGGGGCAGCAGAGACTTCGAAATTCTTTCAACCTCTTCACGCGTTTTTCCGCCGGCGATAATCATCCCGTCAATCAAGGCAAACCAGCCATCAACCACGCCCACTATTTTCAAATTTTTTCTGTAAGTTCTCGCGTGGACTTTGCTTATCTCCTCTGAATACACGACCATAAGATCCGGATTTTTGCGGATTAGTTCCTGTATTTCGTTATAGTGGACACTGCGGCTGTATTCCGTTTTCAGGTACCCCCTCAATATATCGGAATCACTTGACTTGATCCCGTCATAAGAGAAAGGAAGGGAAGTGATTATTCCAAAGTTCGTCTTGGCCTGGCTGAAGGAGTCATTGATGCTCCTGCGAATGCCCTTTCCAAAAAGTACATTGAAGGACAACAATGTGCCGTCATAGATGATTCTATTTTTAAAAGGCAGGAGGACGACTTCAACCACTATCGGTAGATGCGGGCCTACCATCTCTTCAAAAGAAGTGATTATCCCCAGCACACCATATGCCTTGGCCGGATCGCGTGAATCCAAAAATACGGTATAATTTTTCAGATGGCGAACGATGTAGAACCTTCCCTTGACGAAATTCTTCCAGGTCGAAACAATTTCAAGCTCCAAAGGCGAAAAATTTTCGGTATTGTCCTTGACAAAAGAGTCTATCAGATCGGGAAATAAGTACAGTCTATCCTTTAGCTTTTGGAGATCATCAAGATTTAATTTGTGAATATCGGCAGGACGGTTAAGGCCGCCGATAATTTTATGCCTGAGATTAACGTAAAATAATAAAGAGTGATACAGCCGGTAAAAAAGCTTGACGTCACTTTCTGAGAGTACCATCAACCACACCCATATAATACCAAAAATAATACCAAATATTTAAGCTCTGCACTTGCTCCGGCAAGTGTCCAGGTCAAAATCTACAAGACAATTTTCAGGCAAATGAAAAAATAGACGAAAATTCGCGAAGCTGCTACTCCGCGTCCACAAACCTGTTTGCGAGCATCTTCATGACATGAGGCAGCGTGGTGTACTCCATGTCCTCCATGGGCAGCCTCTGCGGCTCGAAGGGTCCGTGCGCTCTCATGTAGTCCGTGACCCTCAGACACCTCTGCCGTGTCAGGTCGAAGGCCACGTCTTTGAAGAGATCGACCGGACCGACGAAGTTGCCATAAGCCATCTGGAATCCGGCGGCGATGACTCTGGGCGGGCCGTCGAATCTGGTGGGGTGGGCGGTCTCGAAGGAGCAGGGCATGAGCGGGCCGTTGTGGCTGCCGCGCATCCAGCCGCTCACCAGGTGGCCGAGCGCAAAGGGCTCCAGGACTTCGCCGAGAGCGGGCAGACCGGACTGGCATCTGACCAGGGCCACGGGATCGTCTTTGCCGACGTAGGTTCCCGCAGTCTGGTAGAGCTTCTCCGTGCTTACCACAGCCACAGCCTCCTGCTCGGAGATCTTGCTGTTCGGCTTGCAGAAGACTCTCTTGATGACGTATCTGCTCTTGGCTCCGATCAGCGCCAGCAGGTCGTACATCTCGCCCGGGCAGTCCATGAATACCTTCTTGTGCTCCATGATATCCCAGACCTCAAAGGTGAAGCCGTGATGGCAGGCCGGATCAATCACCAGGCCGGCGGTGTTGAATGGGTCGGCAAAGATCTTGAAGATAGGCAGGTTGAAGGCTCCGGGTTCAGTCTTGTCCATCATGAACGCAACCACGGGCTCCGAGGTGCGCTCGTTGATCTCCATCTCGGCTACGCCCGGCCCCATGCCGCGAATGTTGCCGCTGAAGGCATCTGCCAGGAGGTCCTGGCCGGCACCGTAGAGCTTGAGTTTCTTGGCCTTCTCCGTTGCCTCCTCAAAGGTCTCCCAGGCCAGAGCATGGACTTCGCCATTGTCGCAGCCTTTCTTATGGCTCATGATGAGCTCCAGGTCGTCACCGCAAACGAGCACCCTAAAGTCTATCAGGGCACCGGACTTCTTCGCTTCTTCAAGCTTTGACTCCGCCGTCTCTATCAATGCGGGATGGACCGAGGAGTGGCCGGGATAGCCGCCCACATCGGCCTTAATTAAACTGATTGTGATCATTGTCGTCTCGATCCCACCTAATGGTTCTTGCATGCGAATTTGCCGACATTTATTACGGCTTTGTTCTCAATGGTGCTTTCCTCAATCTAGGATCTATATAACCGCTTTTGCCAGTGTTTTGACCTTCATGCGGAAGTTCTTATATCTTCTTGCATCCATATCAAAAAGCGTTTTAATTTGCAGCAGTAGAAATACTGTTAAAGAGTTGTGAGACAAAGCAGATAGAGTAGTAAGATTCGGGAGTTGAAGTATGGAACTGATTGCAAAATACCATGTGGAAACAGACCTTCCCATAAAGAAGGCCGCAGAAGCAATCGCCGCCGAGCAGTCAACCGGAACCTGGACCGAGGTGCGGGGGTCGGACAATCCTCTGGCAGCACGCGTCATTTCTGCAGAGGGAACCGAGGTCGAGATCGGATTTCCCGAAGAGCTTTTCGAGCCGGGAAATATTCCTCAATACCTCTCCGTAGTGGCGGGAAATCTCTTCGGCCTTGGGGCCCTGAAAAAAGTTCGCCTGCAGGATGTCATCTTCCCGGAGAGCCTGATGCACGCGCACAAGGGCCCCAGATTCGGCATCGAGGATGCCAGACGGATCCTGGACGTCCACCATCGACCTTTTGTGGGCACCATAGTCAAGCCCAAAGTGGGATTGGATCCGAAGGGTACGGCGGCAGTCGCATCAGCAGCGGTTCGCGGCGGCCTGGATCTGGTCAAGGATGATGAAACGTTGACGGATCAGAGCTTCTGCCGCCTGATTCCCCGCCTGGAAGCGGTCATGGATTCTCTGGACAAGGTAGAGAAAGAAACCGGCAAGAAAGCCTTCTATGCCGTAAACGTGACCACGGGTGCAGATCAGATTCTGGAAAGAGCGGAAGAGGCGGTGGATCATGGAGCGAACATGGTCATGATAGATGTTCTTACTTCGGGGTTCTCCGCACTGGAAGTACTCTCTCGAAATATTAACGTACCCATACATGTCCATCGAACCATGCACGGAGCATTTACCCGGGACAAGGCGCACGGCATCTCCATGCTTGTCATCTCTAAATTGGTTCGCATGACGGGAGGCACAAACCTCCACACAGGAAGCTACATGGGAAAAATGGCGGGCGAGACGGAAGAAAATGACCTGTGCCGGGATGCTTTGCGGGAAGAGTGGCATGGATTAAAGAGAGTCTTCCCCGTGGCTTCAGGCGGAATCTACCCGGCCAAGGTGCACGGAAACCTGGACGGATACGGAATTGACTGCATCGTGCAGGCAGGTGGAGGAGTTCACGGCCACCCGGATGGTACAACCGCCGGTGCTAGAGCTATGGTTCAGGCAGTTGAGGCTTGGCAGAAGAAAATACCCCTTAAAGAGTATGCAAAAGACCATAAAGAACTTGAAACTGCCTTAAAATATTGGGGATCTTAAAAAGAACGGCAAAAAAGGTCTCCCGGCTCGAAGCAAAACCGAAGAGTTTATATTGGTAGATGAGGATGGTGTCAAGCGTTTATCACGAGCCAAAGTGATGTAGCGCTGTTTGAAAACGGAAGAGGTGTAGAGAGGGAATATGTAGAGGGATCAGATGGCTAGAGACGATATCTTATCGAAAATCAAAGCGGCAGAGGCTGATGCCAAGGCTGCAGTCCAGCGGGCTTTGGCGGAAAAGGAAACAAAAATAGCCGCTGCCACAACTGAAGCTGCGAACCTCGTTAAATCTGCTGAAGCTGATGCGCAGGATTACTATGACAAGAGCGTTGCCAAGGCTGAGTCGGATGTCAAATCCAAGAAGCAGTCAATCATTCAGAGCGGCGCTAAGAACGTCAGCTCCATGAGCGGCAGCGCCAGCACCAAGCTGGACAAGGCAGTCGAATACTTGATGAAGGAGTTCATGGGGTTGTTACATGCTTAGACCCGTCAAGATGAGTCGTGTTGTCGTCGCCGGGTCAAAGAACGTAATAGCTCCTGTTGTAGAAAAGCTGCACGAGTTGCGCTTACTACATATTGTCAACTATAATGGCAGCCAGCCCAGTTTTGAGATGGGAAAACCCATCGGCAAGGCCAAGGAATACTCAGAAGACCTGATTAAGCTCAGATCCGTTACCAGGTACCTTGACATCAAGAACAAGGCACCCGAGAAGACGTATGCTGAGAGCCAGATCCTCTCTGAGATGGATAACCTCTTAAACAACGTCGGTGCAGATATTACTGCTACTTTTGAGCGCATTACTGCGATCGATGCAGAGGTTAAGACCAAGCAGGATCAAGCGAAAGCCTTGACGCCCTTGGCAGTTTTGCCGCTGCCGTTGGATGCTTATTATGGATACGATTCTCTGGCGACCTTCGTGGGCACCGCCGCGTCTGCAGTTGATGCAGATGTAGCAAGGGTATCCCCGGTCAACGAGATCTATTCAGGAAGCGCCAAGAATGCAACTTTTGTAGCTGTATTTGTGCCCATTGAGAAGGCCGGCGATGTATCCGCCGTTCTATCCGAGCACGGGTTTTCGGAGACATCCGTTCCCAAGCTCGAGGGCAACGTGGACTCCGCGATTGCAACTCTTGAAGGCAGCGTTAAATCTCTGGAAGGCGAGAAAGCGCCTCTCCAAAAGAAGCTGACCGACATGAAGAAGCAGTATGAAGATCTCATGCTGGCTACCGACGAGTACCTGTCCATGCAGACCCAGAAGACCGAGGCACCCCTCAGGTTCGCTGAGACGGCCAATGCCTTCGTCATCGACGGTTGGGTTCCAACGGATGAGTTCTCCCGGCTTAAGAGCGAGCTTGAGAGCGCAGCTGGCGGCAAAGTTGACGTTCAGCTTATCGACGACAAAGAGGCTGAGGACCTGGTAGAGAAGGGCGAAGATGTCCCGACCAAGATTGATAATCCAAGTTTGGTCAAGCCCTATGAACTGGTCACAAGGCTATTTGCCATTCCCGAGTACAAGGAATTCGATCCATCATTACTGATATTCATCTTCTTCCCGATCATGTTCGGCATGATTCTGGGAGATATAGGATATGGCGTAATGTCGCTCCTTGTTCTTCTGATGCTCAAGAAGAAGTTCAGAACGGATGGATGGCAGCAGTTGATCAACATCGTTATGATTGCCAGCGTTTGGTCGATCATATTCGGCATATTCTTCGGCGAGATCTTCGGCCCCCTGGGTCTGTGGGGCAGAATCATGGGACACATGTCCGAACACGAACTTGAGGCGGCAAAGCACGCAGGCCTCTACTTCGGAGAAGGTGTTTTCGGCTCGCTGGGAAGGATCGGATTTTGGGGCATAGACATCTTCCCAATGGATCGTCTGGCAACTAATGCGGTTCTCTTGTTGATCGGTACCAGTATCTTTATCGGTGTAATTCACTGCAGCGTTGGTTCCATCTTCGGCATCATGACGGAACTGAACTATGGTGAAAAGAAGCACGCCTACTTTGAGAGACTCCCTGTGATGCTCTTCCAGGTATTCTTCGCAATAACCCTGCTGGGGCTCGTCATGGGACAGATGATGATGGTGTACATCGGTGCCATCGTGATCGTTGTCTCCATAGTAATGAACGTCATGGGACCGGAAGGAGCAATGGGTCTGGCTCACGTTCCATCTTATGTGAGCAACCTGATATCATACCTGAGGCTGCTGGCCATTGGTCTCGCTTCAGTAGGTTTGGCATACGCAGCCAATCAGTTGGCTTTCTATGTCATAATGCCCATGCTCAGCGGCGGCGCAACCAATAGTGCCGAGTTCTCGATACCAGCGATCATCGTCGGTATCTTGGTCTTGTTTGCGGTTCACTTCATCAACTTCCTGCTGGGAATTTTGTCTCCGTTCATGCATCCACTCAGGTTGCATTATGTGGAGATGTTCACCAAGTTCTACAGCGCACATGGTGGTGGAGTTGAGTACAGCCCCTTCGGACATGTTCGGAAGTTCTTGAAGGCATGAGATCAGTCATTCGAATTAGCAAATTGAACGCGAAATGTAATATTCATAAAATGGAGGATTGAGGAAAATGGCAGTAGTAGCAGATGCGGGAACATTGTATGGATTGTTGGCTGTCGGTGCAGGTCTGGCAACTGGCCTGGCAGGCATTGGTGCAGGTGTTGGTGAGCAGGGTATCGGCGCAGCAGTAGTAGGCGTCGTTGCAGAGGAGCCCGGATTCCTGGGCAAGGGTCTGTTCCTCATGCTTCTGCCCGAGACACTGATCATCTTCGGCCTCGCCGTGTCTTTGATCCTGATGTTCGCCTGGACACCTTTCTCTGGAATCGTCACACCCTGAATCAGCCAATCCAAGGTGAGAGGCAATGGCACTAGATGCAGTGGTTGAGTCGATCCTGGCAACCAGCAAGGACAAGGTCGCTCAAATTAATAGTGAGACGGACCAAGAGGCTGCGAGGATACTCAATGAAGCTAGGGGACGTGCCGCAGAGATAAAGTCCAGGAAGGAAGCCGAAGTTGGACATGCAGTTGAAGGTATCGAGCGCAGGGAGATCTCCAGCGCCAACCTCGAGGTCAAGAGGTCGGAGCTTAACGTTCACAAAGATCTCCTGGAGCAGACTAAAGCGAAACTTATTGAGAAGATCCAGAATCTTCCCAAGAAGGATAACGAAGCCATGCTCAAGAAGATGCTCGAGCCTTATGATCTCAAGGAAATGAAGGTCTTCTCCAACAAGAAGGATGAGGCCTTCATATCCTCTCTCGCCTCCAATTACGGCGGGAACCTGGACATCATCGGCGGCGTTGTGGTCGAGAGCAAAGATGGAGCTCTGCGTTACGATTTAACCTACGAAACTCTTGCGCGTGAGGTATTTAGCAGCCGCATGAAAGAGGTTTCCAGGATCTTATTCGGGTGAGGACGATGCCTGTACTACGTTTGCCGAAGTTCGGAAAACCGGTGAAGTACGCTTACATCACGGGCAGAGTCCGGGCGATGAAGACC
>JAJRAT010000144.1 GCA_028682845.1 Methanothrix sp.
TCTATCCCTTCTTATATAATTTGAGTGCAGGGCGAAAGTAATATGGGCAAAGGACTCCGCTTTCATCCCACGGCCTAAAGGCCGGGGACTTCCCGCTTCGTCCTTCGCAATCCTACGAGTTAATAACTGCGAGGCAATATTTTTTATTAATATTACGAGATGAATGCTAACGCTGCCACAGGATGTGTGAATCCTCCAACGGAATGAAAGCCTGCGGATGATAAGGAACAATGCGGGGCGTGTAATCCTCCGCCGGTCGCGTGGCAGGCACACTTGCTTCGTAGATAAACCCGTTCACTGCACCGGCCAAAGGCTCCTTTCGATCCATGACAACCTTTACAGGCTCCTGAGGTCCTGCCTCCGGCTTTCCAGCGTCCTGCTTTCCGGTTTCCTGCTTTCCAGCTTCCTGCATTCTTGCTTCCTGTCCGGGAACTTGCGGCGCGTCGGCATATAGTTCCATACGAACATCGCCCGGAGCCAGGTCGCCCAGGTATGCCTCGACCCGGAAATGCCATGATAGATTCTCTTTGTTGAAGGCTACGCGGCCAAATCGAACTGCGCTCCAGCCCTCATTCAGCTGCTCCTTCCAATCCGCCAGCTCTCTGGCAAGCTTCGCTCTGTCTGCAATTCGCCTGTGGTAGGCGTCGGCTGCCGGTTGGTAGACATTCTCCACATACTCCCGCATCATCCTCATGCTGCTGTAGCGCGGCGTGAGAGTCGCCATGCTGGAGCGAACCATAGCGATCCAACTCTTGGGAATCCCTTTCTCGTCCCGGTCGTAGAACTTTGGAATGATATCGTCTTCCAGCAGGCGGTAAAGCTGATCCGCTTCCTGCTCATCCCAGGCAGGATCGCTGTGCTCCCTGTCGTCCCCCAGACACCAGCCGACACCGGAAGTGCAGGCTTCATCCCACCAGCCGTCCAGGCTTGAGAGATTAAGGCCGCCGTTGGCCAGAACCTTCATGCCGCTGGTGCCGCAAGCCTCGTTCGGCCTGCGCGGGGTGTTGATCCAGACATCCACTCCCGGCTGAAGATGCTGCGCCAGATCGATATCATAGTCCTCCAGGAAGACGACCCGATCCAGAACCTCAGGCCGGAGGGAAAAGTTTGCCATCCGCTTTACCATCTCTTTGCCTACATCGTCTGCAGGATGCGCTTTTGCCGACATCACCAGTTGCACCGGACGCTCGGGATTGGTGAGAATGCGAATCAGCCGCTGCGTATCTCGCAGCAAGAAATCCGTGCGCTTGTAGGCTGTGGCCCTTCTGGCAAATCCCATTGTCAGAATATTGGGATTCAGTACATGCCTGGCATTCTTCAGCACCTCAGCCGACGCCCCGTGCTCCTGAAGCTGGCGAACCCGGCGTTTTCGCACATAATCCACCAGATCCTTGCGAGCCTCTGCCCTGAAGCACCAGAGATCCTGGTCGCCAAGCTTCATGATGCCGTTTCGGGCTGCATCTTCATCGTTTAGACCGCATTCCTCCAGGCACGCCTTCGCCCAGATCTGATTTGCCGCCGGGGAGTCCCAGGTGGGAATATGAACGCCATTGGTAACATATCCCACCGGAACCTCTTCCTCCGGCCAGCGGGGATAATGAACCTGGAAGATCCTCTTGGTCACAAGGCCGTGCAGCCGGCTGACTCCGTTGACATGACTGCAGCCCCTCAAAGCCAAGAGGGCCATTGTGAAGGGGCAGTTCCGGTCCTCCGGCGTCCTCGTTCCCATTGCCATGAGATCGTCGCTGGAGAATCCTGCCAAATCGGCATAATAGCTGGCATATTTCCGTATCAGATCCCGGTCAAAGCGATCAAATCCGGCCTCGACCGGGGTATGAGTCGTGAAGACATTTCCCGCCCTGGTTGCCCAAAGAGCGACGGACGGCGAGCAGCCGTTCTTGAGCATGAAACTGTAAGCCCTGGCCAGAATCACAAAAGCGGCATGGCCCTCGTTCAAATGGCATACATCCGGTTCGATTCCCATCATCTCCAGAGCCTGCCAGCCGCCGATGCCGAGTACAATCTCCTGAATCAGCCTGCGCTCCTGTCCCGGTGCGTAGAGGTTGGCGGTGATGGCCCGGTCCCAGGGGCTGTTCAGGGGATCGTTGGAATCGAGGAGATAGAGGTTCACCCGGCAGACGTTGGCCTGCCAAACCCTCAGGATTAGAGCCCTTCCGGGAAGGTTGATTTTAACGCGCAGTCTGCCGCCTTCTTTGTCCCGGACGGGCGCAATCGGCAGCGTGGCCGGATCATTGTAAGGAAAGGCTTCGATCTGCGATCCGTCCTGAGAGAGGACCTGGCGGAAGTAGCCCTGCTGGTAGAGCAAGCCGATGCCGGTTATGGGCACTCCCAGATCGCTGGCGGTCTTGAGGTGATCCCCGGCCAGAATGCCCAAGCCCCCGGAGTAAATGGGCAGCGCCTCGGAGAGGCCGAATTCCATGCTGAAGTAGGCAATGGAGCGAATGCTGCCGTGTTCGCTATTTCTGCCGAACCATCCCGGGTCGTTGAGGTGACGCTCTCTCTTCTCCTGCCAGGAGCGGATCGCCTCA
>JAJRAT010000007.1 GCA_028682845.1 Methanothrix sp.
ACCGGGATATTAAACCGGCTCTTTTCTGCAGGAATATCGGATGCCCACTGCGGCATGAGGGCCATCACCCGCCAGGCGCTGCAAAAGCTGAACCTCAAGTCGGGCGGGATGGAGTTTGCGTCGGAGATGGTGATTGAGGCTGCTTCCAAGAAGCTGAAGATTGCCGAGGTTCCCATCACCTACCACCCCCGCAAAGGTGCCTCAAAGCTCAATTCCTTCACGGACGGCTGGAGACACCTGCGTTTTATGATGCTTTACCGCCCTGTTCCCTTTCTCCTCGTTCCCGGACTGCTGGCATTGGTCATGGGTTTGATCTTGACGGCGGGTGTGTATTTGCAGGGCGAGTCGAGGATGCATTCCCTGACGTTAGGCGGACTCCTGCTGGTCATCGGCTATCAGATGCTTTTGGCCGGCCTGCATTTTGGGGCCTTCGGAGCCGCTTACGGCCTGTCCGGTTCCAAAGCCGTAAAGAAGATCATGAGCTATCATTCCCTGGAAAAGGAGCTGCTCCTGGGAATGGCATTGCTCGCGGCAGGCATCTTTTTTGGGGCAAGAATTCTCATGAGCTGGGGAGCCTCCGGCTTCGGAGCCCTGGATGCGGCCCAAAATGCCATGATGGCCATGATACTCTCGATCCTGGGAATTCAGACCATATTCTCAGGGATGTTCATCAGCCTGCTTCTGCTGAACAGCGGATGGCAGGAGGACTAGGCTTGCCCTCGGAGTCCGAGTTGAAGATCGCCTACATTTATGACGCGGTTTACCCCTGGGTGAAGGGAGGCGCGGAAAAGAGGATTTACGAACTGTCCACCAGGCTGGCCGGGCGCGGGCACGAGGTCCACTGCTACGGTATGAAGTGGTGGCCCGGCGACAGGGATGCTATGAAAGACGGAGTGCATCTTCACGGCATCTGTCCGGCCATGCCTCTTTACAGGAACGGCAAGCGATCCATTAGCCAGGCGACCTCCTTCGCGGGCAGGGTCCTTTCAGCGGACATTAATTGCGATGTGGTAGACTGCCAGAATTTTCCCTATCTCTCCTGCTTTTCGGCAAGGCTCCTTTCCAGCCTTCGGAGTCAAAGGCTCTTCATCACCTGGCATGAGGTTTGGGGGGACTACTGGTACGAATACCTGGGCAAAAAAGGATTCATGGGACGGATGGTGGAGAAGCTCACCGCCCGCCTGACGCAAAGGAACATCGCTGTCTCGGAGAGGACCAAGAGAGACCTGATCGGATTGGGCGGAAATGCTGCCGTTGTTATTCCCAACGGCATCGACACCAAGAGAATAGAGAGAATACCGGCTTCACCGAGGAAATCGGATGTCGTCTTTGTGGGGAGGCTGGTGGAACACAAGAATGTGAACCTCCTGATTGAAGCGATAGATATCTGCAAAAAATCGATTCCGGACATCAATGCCGTGATAATCGGAGACGGCCCGGAGGCGGCGAGGCAAAAGCAGATCTGCTGCCAGTTAGGGCTGGAGAAAAACATCGAATTTTGTGGATTTGTCGAGGATTATGATGACGCCCTGGCGCTCATGAAATCCTCTCGCGTCTTTGCCTCGCCGTCCATTCGAGAAGGCTTCGGCATGGCGGCCCTGGAGGCCAATGCCTGCGGGCTGCCTGTGGTGACCGTCGACCACCGGATGAATGCAGTCTCGGATCTGGTCACGAAGGAGACGGGAGCGGTTTGTGCGCCCGAATCTGAGGCTCTGGCAGGAGCGATCATGGGGACGCTGGAAAAGAGCGACGGGATGCGGGAGAGATGCAAGATTTTAGCTGCGAGATATGATTGGGAGAAGATCTGCGACCAGGCGGAGTGGGCTTATCGGTCGGAGTGAGCGACGATCAAGATAGATATAAATATTTAATTTATCAGAAATTTAATTTAATTGGAACTAATTTTGTGACAATACTTGACCGGATCAAACGGATTATTGATATCGATTATGGCCTTTCAAACTCGGGATTTATGCATAAATCTGGTTTAGCTTGAAGATCTCGGCTAGACTTAGACAAATTCAGCTAGACTTTAACCAATACTTTCATAACTTTGTCAAGCATATTATGATTATGAGGTGGCGGAAACAATGAGAAAAATAATCGCTTTATCGTTATTTCTTCTAACTGCAATCCTATCCCTATCAAGCACAGTGTCTTCCCAAAATTTGGATAGTTGCCCGGTTCAGTGGGTCTCAGCCTCTTACGGCGGCATTCCCTACGGAGCAGTGGTTTGCGGACACGAATCAGACGGCACTCCGCTCTATCTGGCAAGGGCATACTACAACGGCGGACTGCATCCGGGAAAGGTGCGATCGGAATTCGGCAGCGCAAATATCGCTTACGGCGACGATGAAGTAAAGGTCAATCCCTACGATGTCTACTGCGGCGGCGGAATGTGGGTCTCGGCCTCCGGCGGTGCCGTCCCGGCGGGCGCTGTGATCTGTGGATATGACACGAATGGTGAGCCGCTTTACGCTGCGAGGGCGTATTATGCAGGCGGCCTGCAGATAGGAAAAGTGCGCCCGGCCTTTGC
>JAJRAT010000143.1 GCA_028682845.1 Methanothrix sp.
CTCGGCTTGTCCAACTCCAGGCCCATATCCTTCAGGGCTCTGTAAAGAATTTCTATGCGGTGCTGGTAGACCAAGCGAATCTCGTCCACAACTCCCTTGGGGCTCTGCAAAGCGGCAATTCCCGCATCCTGCACCGCCCCGAAAGTGCCGGAGTCGATGTTGCTCTTGATCTTGCCGATTCCCGCCACTACATCGGCATTGCCCACCACGGAGCCGATCCTCCAGCCGGTCATGTTGTAGGTCTTGGAGAGCGAGTGAAACTCGACGGCCACGTCCCTCGCCCCTTCCAGCTCCAGCAGGCTCAGGGACCTCTCGCCGTCATAGTAGACCTCGGAATAGGGATTGTCGTGCATTACTATGATGTTGTAGTCACGGGCGAAGTCGATCAGCTTCTTGAAGAAAGCCCTGTCCGCCGAGGCCCCGATGGGGTTGTTGGGGTAGTTTAAGAACATGATCTTGGCCTTCCGGGCAGTTGCCGGGTCTATGGCATCAAGATCGGGCAGGAAACCGTTCTCTCTCAAGAGCGGCATGAGCACGCTCTCGCCTCCGGCAAAGGCGGTTGCCGTCCTGTAAACCGGATAAGCCGGATCGGGCACCAAAGCCACATCTCCGGGATTTATAAAAGCCAGGGGTGCATGAGCTATGCCCTCCTTGGAGCCGATCAGGGTGAGCACCTCCTTTTGCGGGTCGAGGACGACGTTGAAGGTCCGCTTGTACCAGTCCGCCACAGCCCGTCGGAAGGTCAGCTTTCCCTCGTAGGATGGATATTGATGGTTGGCCGGGTCCTTGGCGGCAAGGCACAGTGCCTCGATGATGTGCGCAGGCGTCGGCAGGTCCGGATCGCCAACGCTTAGGTCAATTACGTCCACGCCCTTCGCCCTTGCTTCCTGCTTGGCTTTATCGATAGCGGCAAAGAGGTATGGCGGAAGATGCTTTATGCGATCGGCATACATATTCAGTTTCGCTCCATGGAAGATGCATTTATATGATGACGCTCATTAATTTTTGAATTCCAATGCTGGGCTTGTCCCGCAGTTACTACTTTCCCGTAGTATTTAAGATTAGAGGAGATCGATGCTGGAGATAAAAGACCTGAGCCGCTGGCTGCCCCAGGAGGCCGTCCGGCTCTACGAAGAGCAAGGTTACAGAGAGCTTTATCCGCCCCAGGCCGAGGCGGTGGAGCGCGGCCTCCTGGAAGGCAAGAATATGCTCCTGTCCATGTCCACCGCCAGCGGAAAGACGCTTTTGGCGGAGCTGGCCATGCTCAAGGCGGCCCTGGACGGCAAACGATCGCTTTACATCGTGCCTCTGCGCGCCCTGGCCACCGAGAAGTACGAATCCTTCCGCAAGTTCAGAACCCTGGACGTGGCCGTCGGCATCAGCACCGGCGACTTTGACAAGCGAGACGAGCGCCTGGGCAAGAATCAGATAATCATCGCCACATCCGAGAAAGCCGACTCGCTCATGAGAAACGGAGCGGCATGGGTGCGGGATCTCGGCGTTCTGGTGGTGGATGAGATCCATCTCTTGAATGATGTGGGCCGCGGCCCGACACTGGAGATGACCATCACCAAGCTGCGCCGCTGCAACCCCAAGATGCAGGTCATCGGCCTTTCCGCCACCGTTGCCAATGGCCGGGAGATTGCACAGTGGCTGAACGCGGAGATGGTCAGCAGCGACTGGCGGCCCATCCGACTGCGGGAGGGCATCATCTGCAACGGCAAGATGGTCTTTTGCGATGGCGAGGATGTTCTGGAGGGACGAAAAGACGAGGCCCTGGCTCTGGTCAAGGATACGCTTTCCAATAAGGCGCAGATTCTGATCTTTGAGAACAGCCGCCGCAATGCCGAGTCTGCAGCCTTGAAGCTGTGCAATCTTATCCCCGGCGAGCCGGAGCTGGAGGCGCTCTCGGAGAGCGTCCTGGCCACGGGCGAGAGCGAGACGGCCCACCGCCTGGCCAATTGCGTGGCCAGGGGCGTTGCCTTTCACCACGCCGGTCTCCTGCCCGAGCAGCGGCGGCTGGTGGAGCAGGGCTTCCGGGAGAACAAGATCAAGATCATCGCCAGCACGCCCACGCTCGCCGCCGGCCTCAACCTGCCCGCCCGCCGGGTGCTGATCAAGAGCTACAAGCGCTACGAGTACGGCCAGGGAATGACGCCCATTCCCGTCATCGAGTACCGCCAGATGGCCGGCAGAGCGGGCCGCCCCGGCCTTGATCCTTACGGCGAGTCGTTCCTCATGGCCAAGAACGACTCGGAGATGCAGGAGCTGATGGAGCACTACATCCACGGCACGCCTGAGGAGATCTGGTCGAAGCTCGCCAGCGAGAGCGCACTGCGCACTCACCTTCTATCCACCATTGCCGCCAAATTCGTGCGCAGCGAAGAGGAGCTGAAGGCGTTCATCGGCACCACCTTTTATGCCCAGCAGCAGGACCCCTGGCACCTGGACACGACCCTGGAGCGGGTTATCGCTTTCCTTGTGGACAACGGCATGATTTTAAACGGACCGGGGGGCGAACTGGAGCCGACCAG
>JAJRAT010000043.1 GCA_028682845.1 Methanothrix sp.
AACAGGGAAACAGGTAGACCTGAAGGCTCCGGACGTGGTGTTCCACCTCAATTTGGAGTCCGGCGAAGTGGACACACAGATCGCGTCGCTCTTCATCCGCGGCAGGTACAGAAAATTGGTGCGGGGCATTCCCCAGACGCGCTGGCCCTGTCGCGAATGTCATGGCCGCGGCTGCGAGCGCTGCCACGGAACTGGCCGCATGTACCAGGAGTCCGTGGACGAGTTAATCAGGCCCGCCGTGATGCAAATAACGGGTGCGGAGGACACGGTCTTTCACGGAGCCGGGCGGGAGGACATCGACGCACGGATGCTCGGCACAGGCCGCCCCTTCATCGTCGAGGCGGTGCGGCCAAAGATTCGCAGCATCGATCTCGAGAAGTTGCAGGAGGAGATCTGCCGGAGCGCGGAGGGAAAAGTGGAGGTTTTGGAGCTGAAACCGGCACACTCGTCGATGGTGGAACGGCTGAAAGAGGGGGCCTTCCTCAAGACCTATCAGGCTCTGGTGAAGTTTGGTGCCGAGGTTTCAGAAGAAAAGCTTAAATCGTCCCTGCGTGAATTGGTAGGTCTGGTTGATCAGCGAACACCAACTCGCGTCTCTCACCGCCGGGCGGATTTGCACCGGAAAAGAGCCGTTCATGCAATTGATCTGATCGAGGTTTCGGGAGACAGAGCCCGCATAAATATCCTGGGCGACAGCGGCCTGTATATCAAGGAGCTGGTCTCCGGGGATGGAGGCAGAACCAGTCCCAACCTCGCGGATGCCCTGAAAGTGGACGCAGTGGTCGAAGAGCTGGATGTAATTCATGTAGGTGGAGAATCAGATGGTACGTCATCACGGAATGCGCAAGAAGACAAGAGATAAGCTGAGCAAGACAGTTAGAACAAGAGGAATCTCCCCAGTGGTCAGGGCAATTCAGGAGTTCGAGCCGGGCAGCAAAGTGCACGTGCTCATTGACCCCAGCATCCATAAGGGCATGCCTCATCCCCGGTTCCACGGAAAGACGGGAGAGATTACAGGAAAAAGGGGCAGAGCCTTTGTCTTGACGATCACCGATGGCGACGCCACCAAGACTCTGATTGCATTACCCGAACATCTGGTAGCTCAAAAAAAATAGATCACGATAACAGATGATTGTCAAGAGTGTATTGCAGGAGGAACTCCTGACCCTTGCCGAGGTCAAGGAGCTCCTAGACCAGATCCGGCTTAACCGGGCCGAGGAAGAGGAACTGGGTTACGAGCTGCGCCGCGCCATCAGGCATGCCGAGATCTTCGCCAAGGGCACTGCTGAAGAGAGCAGGCAAATGGTAGTGGAACTGATGAAGCTGGAGAAGATGACGCGAGAGATAGCCGTGAAGATCACGGATGTCCGGCCCATTACCAAGGACGAGCTAAGAGCCGTTTACGCCAAGGAAAGGTTCACGCTGAGCGAAGAAGAGCTTGACGGAATCTTAGAGATAGTATTCAGGGGGTAGAGCCAAGTGCCCGAGGGGAGACCGCCTAAAAGAGAAGAAGTAGCTAGGGTTCTCGATTACCTCCCCTATGGACGTTCTCCTGATACCAGAAGCTACCAAAAACAGCCGTTAGTTCAGAGCGTGGGTGAAACCAACTTCGTTCTCATGGAGTTGACGCCCAAGGACGGCGTGGTGCCGGCTGCCGGGACGAGAGTGTACATCGGCAGCGGAGAGCGGGATATGATCGATCATGTCAACCGCAGGATCGACTATATCGAGCTTTCCAACAGCGCCAAGCTTGAGCTTCCTTTCCAGATCCAGAACATCGTTCTCGATAATGAAGCCAGGTTCCTTCGATACTTCAATGATGCCGGGCCCATCAGCACGCGCATGCATGCTCTGGAGCTTTTGCCGGGCATCGGCAAGAAGCTGATGTGGGCTGTGCTCAACGAACGCCGGAAGGGGCCGTTCAAGAGCTTCGCAGATCTTACGGAGCGGGTCAAGGGCCTGCACAACCCCGAGAAGCTCATCGCCAAGCGCGTCGAGGACGAGCTGATGGACGACAAGATCAAGTATCGGGTCTTCACCACCGTGCCCCGCATGAGATGATTCGCGATCGTCTGGGGCAGCATTTTCTCATTGATCGCAGCGTGGCTCTGCGCATTGCCGGCTATGCTGATTTAGTGGACACAGACCGGGTGCTGGAGATAGGGCCAGGGACCGGAAACCTCACCGAGGTTCTTGCCCCTCGCGCATCCCGTGTCTATTCCATCGAGGTTGATCCCCATCTCGCCGGGGGCCTGCTCGGTCGTTTTTCCAATGTCGATGTTATGAACGCCGATGCCTTGACGGTTGAGCTTCCGGACTACAACAAAATCGTCTCCAATCTTCCCTACCAGATTTCCTCCAAAATTACTTACCGCCTGCTGTCCCGGCCATTCGATCTGGCAGTCCTCATGTTTCAGCGCGAATTCGCCCTGCGCATGACGGCCCCCGTGGGCAGCGAGAGATACGGTCGGCTGGCAATGATTGTTGGCTTTTTGTGCCGGGTCGAGATCATGGAGACC
>JAJRAT010000138.1 GCA_028682845.1 Methanothrix sp.
ATCTCTTCCGAAATTGCGTGTCCGCTGAGGACCTGCACCTTCGCGCCCAGCTCTTCCGCCAGCCGCATGTTGCGCGCCAGTTGACCTTTGGCAACTCCTGAGGTCTGCCTCTCTGAAGATGCTTCAACATAGACTGCAAACCATTCGGCGTTCAGGTCGGCGGCCATGCGCTGGCCTATGCGCACCAGCCGCTCGGAGAGAGAGCTGGTACTGATGCAGACCAAGAGCCTGGAGCCCGCCGGCCAGGGGCCGAGAATGCCGTGCCGGTCCATGTAGGAGCGCATGTCGTTGTCCACCTTGCGGGCGGTGTAACGCAGGGCCATCTCCCGCAGCCCCAGGAGGTTGCCCTTGCGAAAGAATTGGCGCACGGCTTGCTCGGCCTTGGGCGGCACATAGACCTTGCCCTCGTTAAAGCGCGCCAGCAGCTCCTCGGGCGGCAGGTCCACTACCTCCAGTTGGTCGGCCATCTGCAGAATTCTATCCGGCACAGTCTCACGGACCCTAATGCCGGTGATCTGATAGACGATATCATTGAGGCTCTCCGCATGCTGGATATTCATGGTCGTGTAGACGTCGATTCCCGCATCCAGCAGCTCTTCCACATCCTGATACCGCTTGGCATGGCGGGTGCCCGGTGCATTGGTATGGGCCAGCTCATCCACCAGAGCGATGGCAGGACGGCGTGCCAGCACACCGTCCAGGTCCATCTCCTCCAGAACTATGCCTCCGTGCTCAATTTGCAGACGCGCAATTATCTCCTGGCCTTCCAGCAATAGCTCAGTCTCACGGCGTTTGTGAGTTTCCACAAGCGCGATGACGACATCCACACATTCCCTTTTCAGAGACTGGGCCTCTTCCAGCATCTGGTAAGTCTTGCCCACACCGGCGGCAGCGCCCACGAATATCTTGAGCTTGCCCGCCCTTCGCTCTGCCTTCTGCTCCTTATGCTGCAACCTGCGCAGCAATGCATCGGGATCGGGGCGGCACTCTTCAGGCATATGTTCATCTCCTTCTTGTCAGATCGTCCAGTGCCAGGTTGAGCTTGAGCACATTCACCCTCTCCTGGCCCAGTATTCCGAACTGGGCGGGCTCGATGGTCTGATAGACCAGCAGCTTTACTTCCGATTCGGGAAAGCCTCTGGCTTTGGCAATCCTCGGCACCTGGAGCATTGCTCCTTCCATGCTGATATGCGGGTCAAGGCCGCTGGCGGACGACTGGACCAGGTCCGCCGGAACTGGCGTATTTTGCGGCAGATTATTTTCCATCCGAACCTGTTCAACCCTGCGGCGCACCTCATCCATAAGCCGGGAGCTGGTCGGACCCAGGTTGCTGGCCCCCGAGCCGTTAGCGGCATAGCTCACAGCCGAAGGCCGCCCGTGGAAGTAGCCGGGGCCGGAGAAGTTCTGGCCGATAAGCTCGGAGCCTACGACATGGCCATCCACTACGATCAGACTTCCATCCGCTCGCTCAGGCATCGCCATCTGGACCACACCCGTTATCACGAGCGGATAGACGAGGCCGGTAAGCAAGGAGAAGGCCAGGAACAGCAACACCGCCGGTTTTACTTCTTTAATAATATCGTACATTTCGTCTCACTCCAGATGCAGCGCTACTACCAGGATATCGATCAGCTTGATGCCGATGAAAGGCACAATCAATCCTCCCAGGCCGTAGATGAGCAGGTTGCGGCGGAGAAGCAAAGCAGCGGTCGTCGGTTGATACCGGACGCCCTTCAGCGCCAGGGGAATGAGCAGCGGAATGACGATGGCGTTGAAGATGATGGCCGACAGAACCGCGCTCGTGGGAGTGGCCAGCCGCATGACGTTCAACATGCCAAGCATGGGATATTCGGCTGCAAATAGCGCCGGAATGATGGCAAAGTACTTGGAAACGTCGTTGGCCACGCTGAATGTGGTGAGAGCGCCGCGAGTGATGAGTATCTGCTTGCCGATCTCAACGATGTCGAGCAGCTTGGCGGGGTTCGAGTCCAGGTCAACCATGTTGGCCGCCTCTCTCGCCGCCTGAGTGCCTGCGTTCATGGCCACGGCCACATCCGCCTGCGCCAATGCGGGTGCATCGTTGGTTCCGTCTCCGATCATCGCCACCAGGTGTCCCTCCCGCTGATACTTGCGAATGGCTTCAAGTTTGGCCTCGGGACGAGCCTGGCCTATGAAATCATCTATGCCCGCCTCTGCGGCAATGGCTGCTGCGGTTGTCGGATTGTCGCCAGTGATCATGACGGAGCGAATGCCGACCATGCGCAGATGCGAGAGACGCTCCTTGATGTTCTCTTTAAGAACGTCCTTCAGTCGGATAGCACCGAGCACGCGGCTGCCCTCGGCCACAACCAGAGGCGTGCCGCCTTCCCTGGCGATGCTGTCCACAGCCGCTCTGATGCCCTCCGGCATCCTGCCGCCTTTGGCTAACACATATTCCTCGATGGCGTCGTGGGCTCCTTTTCGGATCGCACGGCCATCCCAATTGATTCCGCTCATGCGCGTCTCGGCACTGAAGGGAATGAAGGATGAACCGTCCGGCGCTCGAATGTCTCTGCCCCGAACGCCCAGCTTCTCCTTGGCCAGATCGACTATGCTCCGGCCCTCCGGCGTCTCATCGGCCAGGGATGAGAGCATGGCCGCATCTGCCAGATCCTCATTCTTCTCGCCCTCTGCAGGAATGAACTCGGTCGCCATTCTGTTTCCCAGGGTGATGGTGCCGGTCTTGTCCATCAACACGACATCCACATCTCCTGATGCCTCAACAGCCCTGCCGCTCAGAGCGATTACGTTGTGGGAGAGAAGCCTGTCCATGCCGGCGATGCCGATGGCAGGCAAGAGGCCGCCGATGGTTGTCGGCATCAGGCAAACCAGAAGCGCCACCAGTACTGGAACGGTGATGACAAGGCCATTGTATCCGGCAAAAGCTTCCAGGGTTACCACTACCACGATGAAGAGGCCGGTCAGTCCCATGAGCAGTATCTCCAGCGCCTGCTCGTTGGGCGTCTTCTGGCGCTTGGCGCTCTCAACCATTCCGATCATCTGATCCAGGAAGGTCTCGCCCGGATCGGCTGTGATGAGAATTGTGACCTTTCCGGAGAGAACGCGCGTTCCTCCCGTGACGCCGCAAAGGCTTCCTCCGGCCTCACGAACCACGGGAGCTGACTCGCCTGTGATGGCCGATTCATCGACCAAAGCGACACCTTCTGCGATTTCGCCGTCACTGGGAATGATCTCGCCGTCTTTCACCAGTACCCGATCGCCCTTGCCTAGCTCCAGAGCTGAGACCTGTTCCGTGTTTCCATCAGGAAGCAGGCGGCTGGCCTTGGCGTCGCTCCTGGCCATTCGAAGCGTCTCGGCCTGGGCTCGGCCACGGCCCTCGGCCAGTGCCTCGGCAAAGTTGGCAAACAGTATGGTAAACCAGAGCCAGATGCTGATCTGCAGATCGAAGGCACAGGCTTCTCCGCGCAAAATGTCGCCGGCGGTGATCAGGGTCGTCAGGACTGCGCCGATCTCCACGGCAAACATCACCGGATTTCTCCATAGCTTTCGTGGATCGAGCTTGATAATGGAATCTTTGGCGGCCTGAAGCATCAGATCCGACTGCCAGAGGTTGGACGTTTTGATCTTCATGTCTTTTCACCTCAAAATGTCGTTCCTGATTGCATGAGCAGATGCTCCAGTATCGGGCCTAGCACAAAGACCGGGAAGAAGGTCAGAGCGCCCACGATTATGACGGTGCCCACCAGCATGATCACAAAAAGCGGGCTTGCGGCGGGCAAAGTCGCAGAGCTTGCCGGAACGATCCTCTTTTGCGCCAGAGATCCGGCCAGGGCCAGAGCCGGCAGGATGGTGGCAAACCTGCCCACCAGCATACCAAAAGCCGTGGCCAGGTTGTAGAAGACCGTGTTGGCATTCAGGCCGGCGAAGGCAGAACCGTTGTTGCCGCAGGCTGATGCAAAGGCATAGAGGATCTCCGATAGGCCGTGCGGTCCGGCATTGTTCAGGCTGGACAGGCCCTGCGGCAGAACAATGGCGACGGCGGCAAAGATCAGCAGCGTCACAGACGGTGCCAGCAGGCCGATGACGGCCATGATCATCTCAAAGGGCTCCAGCTTCTTGCCGAAGAGTTCAGGAGTCCTCCCGATCATGAGTCCTGCCAGGAACATGGTCATGATGGCATAAAAGAAGATGCCTATCAGGCCGACTCCCACACCGCCGAAGATCACCTCGCCTATGGCCATGTTGAAGAGCAGGACCAGGCCCGCCAGCGGCATCAGGCTGTCATGCATGCTGTCGACGCCTCCGCAGGAGGTGACCGTGGTAGACTGGGCGAAGAGCAGGGACGGCACCACGCCAAAGCGCGTCTCCTTGCCTTCCATGTTCACTCCTCCGGCAACTCCCAGCTTCTCCAGCAATGGATTCCCGGAGGTCTCCGCCCAAAGGCCCACTCCGAGGCCCATGACGTAGAGGACCAGCATCGATGCGAATATGGCTTTGCCTTGCTGATGGTTCTTGATCATGGACCCAAAGGCAAAGGGAAGCGAGGCCGGGATCAGCAGCATTCCCAATACCTGCAAGAAATCCGTCAGAGGCGTCGGATTCTCAAAGGGATGGGCGGAGTTGGCATTGAAGAAGCCGCCGCCGTTGGTTCCCAGGAACTTGATGGCATCTTGCGAGGCAGCAGGACCAAGGGCGATGACCTGCTCTGCGCCTTCAAGGCCGTGCGAGATGACGTAGGGGCCAAGGGTCTGCACAACTCCTTGAGAGACAAATATCAGAGCCCAGACAATCGCCAGGGGCAGCAGCAGATAGAGCACGGACCTGGTCAGATCTACCCAGAAGTTTCCGATCCCATCGGCGTTCTTGCGAGCGAAACCTCTGACGACGGCCATAGCAGCGGCCAATCCCACGGCGGCTGAAAGGAAGTTTTGCACAGTCAGTCCCAGCATCTGAGTCAGATAGGCCAATGTCTGCTCGCCGCTGTAAGACTGCCAGTTGGTGTTGGTGGTGAAGGAGACCGCGGTGTTCAAAGCCGTGTCCCAGCGAACGGCCCCCAGCCCTTCAGGATTGAACGGAAGCCTTCCCTGCAATTCTTGGAGCAAAAAGACGGCAGCGATTCCCAAGATATTAAAGACCAGGAGCGCTGATACGTAGGTCTTCCAGGACATCTCTCGACTCTCATCAATATCTACAATTTCGTAAAGCCCTTGTTCGATGGGCCGGATCAACGGCGAAAGCAACGTTTGCTCGCCGCCGAATACTTTTGCGATATACCTTCCAGTCGGTGCTGCCAGTACCAGCAGGGCACCGAGCAGCAGGGCTACATATGCAAGTTCTGTTAGCATTATGTCACCTCAAATCAAGATATAATCTTAATGAGAATTTTTATATTATATGACAACTAACCATAGCCAATAATTGGGCTATGATAGTATTCTAAGCTAATCTGGGACGTTGTCCCGAAACAAAATCGCTTGGGTTTGAAGAATTTCTAAGCGTCAATACATAGGCATCTGCTCCGCTGACCGGACCTGTGGCGGCTTTGGCCTTCTCCCGCGTCAGCTTGCCGGAAATCCCAATCGGGTTTCCTTGCAGCAGGCCTGAAATTGATCTCATTTTTTATCCCTCTTTTGGAGACGAAATGGGAGGATTTTTCATCACTCCGACCGATCTCCATGAAGCCCTTCCTACTGGCGAGTCGGATATATAAATGTATTTAGGAATGATTATGAAAACGTTGTACGATTTTGTCCGAGTCAGTTGAGCTGGAATCCGAAATGGCCGGAACCCGAAATTCAGAAATCAATGGAAAAAACAGAGATCGGAAGGCAATAACGAAGGAAGATGGAAGAGATACAAATCAATTTCCTCCGCCGTCCCGCTTTCCCAAAGACCTGCCCGTGAAGGCTTTCGGCAAAAGGTCCTCCACCGACGCAGTCAATGCCTCTCCGTTTAAATTGGCCATGATGATCAGGATATCTTTGCCAAATTCGATCAGGCTCTGCCGACAGATGCCGCAGGGCGCGATGGGCTCCGGTGTATCTCCCACAATTGCGATGGCCTCAAAGTCGCGCTCACCGGATGCGACGGCTTTGGCCAGCGCCGCCCTTTCCGCGCAGATATCGGCTCCCGACGAGGCATTCTCGATGTTGCTGGCCGAGTAGGTCTTGCCGCTCTTGCCGAGCAGCGCCGCCCCCACCCTAAATCCGGAGTAAGGGGCATAGGCGTTCTGCAGCGCCTCTGCGGCTTGCTCGATCAAGGAGTCGTAGCCGCCAGTGTACGGGCGCGGGCCGGCGCGCAGCGCTCCGATGTACATGCACTCCTGGGGCGGAATGGTGGGAATCTCGCCGCAAACCTCCCGAATGGGCACGGGTGCATCTCGGATGATCACCGCCGGGATGCCTTCGTCGCCTTCGCCCATGACGATCTGGGCGGCGGAAACAAGGTTGTCCGCCACCGCCTTGCGGGTGATCTTCAGCTCCCTGCCGAAGAGGTCTTTCTGGCCGCGGGCATCCTCCACAGGCTCCAGACCCTCGCAGGCCAGGGCCACGCCCACGCAGCCGAGCCGCAGCGGGTGAGTTCTGCTGTCGCCGATGATGACTCCGATCTTCTTTCCCTGCGCCATGCGATTGCGAATATCCTTGGCAGCCGTCTGCGCGTCCGCCGGGAAGAGGACAACGTAGCCGGGCGGCGCGTTGGAGTGATCGATCCCGGCGTTGGGATAAAGAAAGCCCTTGTTCAAAGTGAGGACAACGCCCGGAATGCCGCCCAGGATCTCATCGGACTCGCGCAGGATCAGCTCCATCTCATGCGGGTCTTTGCAGTACTTGGCGGCCAGGCTCCTCGCCAGCTCGCCGGGAAGGACGTCGTCCAGCAAAATCACGCGCCCCTCCGCTGTGGCGACTGTGCTCTCCGAGACGACGAGGATATCTCCGTCCTGAAGCGTCAGGCCTGCCTCAGCCATGCCTTTTTCAAGAGCCGACACAAGGTCGTCGCCCACTTTCACGAGATTTGTTTTTATGCCCAAGACTTGCAAGAAACTCACCTGTAGCGCTCAGGGCTGTCGATCTGCCTCAGAGCGTCATCAATACACTCGGCCACCTGGGCGAGCCGGAAGGGCTGGCTTCTCAGGTTCTTCACCAGGCTGGCGATCTGAGAAACGGTGCCGATGATTAAAACCTCTTGTGGCCGCTTGTCGCAGCGAAGGGCAAGCTTCGGAATCGCGGCATCCCCGCCGCGGGCCAGCATCTCCTGCTTGATCACCAGCGATTCCATCGAGCTCAAGCCCCGCACGGCCACCACCCGGAAAGAGCTCTTCTTGCAGATGATGCCGAACCCCCGCTCGTCCACTTCCGTCTGCCTGAGGGTCTCTGCTATGTCCTCACCCTGGCCGAGATGTGC
>JAJRAT010000053.1 GCA_028682845.1 Methanothrix sp.
GTACCAGTAGAAGGGGGTTGTAGGGTAGCCTGGTCCATCCTACAGCGTTCGGGACGCTGTGACCTGAGTTCGAATCTCAGCAACCCCATCATACTCTTCCTTTTGAGGTGGCTATTTGAAGGGTGAGAAATATACAAGATACGAACGTGCGCGCATCGTAGGAGCACGAGCTTTGCAAGTTTTCATGGGCGCTCCAGTATTAATTGACACTAAAAATACTGACCCTCTCGAAATAGCGCTAGAAGAGATGAAACTGGGCGTAATTCCCATTACGGTTAAACGCGATCGCTATAGGTAGGTGAATTAGTTGGAAGAAGATGATGTGATAACGGTAGCGGGAGAATACGAGACTCTCATACCAATCGACGAGTACCTCGCCGCGGGCGTGCACATCGGTACTCAGCAAAAGACGAACGACATGATGCCTTATATTTACAGGGTTAGAACGGACGGCTTGTATGTCTTGGATGTTCAGTCCACAGACAAGCGCATCCGGCTGGCCGCCAAGTTCCTGGCCAAGTACGACCCTGCCCGCATTCTGGTAGTATCCGCCAGGCAGTACGGTCAGAGGCCGGCCACCATGTTCGCCAAGGCCATCGGAGCCACGGCCAACGTTGGACGCTTCGTGCCCAATACCCTGACCAATCCCGCCTTCCGGGGCTTTACCGAGCCCGATGCGCTCATAGCCACGGACCCCAGCGGCGATGCCCAGGCAGTCAATGAAGGCGTGGATGTCGGCATACCGGTAATCGCTCTGTGCGATACGAACAACATGACCTCCAATGTTGACCTGGTGATCCCCACCAACAACAAAGGCAGGAAAGCTCTGACGCTTATCTACTGGCTCTTAGCGAGACAAGTGCTGCGCGAGCGCGGCGAAGAAGACAGGTTCAAGTACACTATCTCGGACTTCGAGATGGAGTTTTGATCCATGCGGTCTCCGGCTGTTGCAGGTCAGTTCTATCCAAGGAGCGGAGCGGAACTCATGCATCAGCTGGGGGAGATGCTGCATAATGTGCCGGACGCAATCGAGCTTCCCGCACTAGGTGCAGTCGTCCCCCATGCCGGATACGTCTATTCCGGCCTAGTCGCCGCAGAGGTTTATTCCCGCCTACCGAAGAGAGATTGCTTTGTGATCCTGGGGCCCAATCATCACGGCCTTGGCGCTCCGGTCGCTCTCTCGCGCGACTCCTGGAAGACACCATTGGGAGTCGCCTCACCGGATTTGGAGCTGGCGGATGCGCTTGCCGGGACCATAATCGATTATGATGAAGTCGCCCATCTGCACGAGCACTCCATAGAAGTGCAGATTCCTTTTCTTCAAGCTCGATTTCAGAACTTCAAGATCCTGCCTATAGCTATGGGTCTGCAGGACGAAGAGACGGCAGTCGAAGTGGGCGAGCACCTGGGAAAAGCCATTCACAAGCTCAATCGAAGCTGTACCATAATTGCCAGCAGCGATTTCACTCATTATGAGCCGCAGGAAGCGGCTCGAAAGACTGACGCGCAACTGATCGAGGCCATCTTGAATATGGATGTTCCCGAGCTTTATGCCAGAGTCTATCGGTATAATGCCACAGCCTGCGGCTATGGGCCGATCGCCGCCACTATCACGGCGGCAAGGATGCTTGGCGCAAGCAGCGGAAAGCTGCTGCGCTATGCCACCAGCGGAGACGTTTCACGCGACTATAGCCAGGTAGTTGGATATGGAGCAATAACCTTCACGTGAGGAGGCAGATTTCTGACGTCGGCATCGGCTCCCGGTAAGGTCATCCTTTTCGGAGAACATGCCGTTGTCTCCGGGGCAAAGGCGCTTGGCGCTGCCATCGACCTCCGGGCCAAAGTGACCGTTTTGGACACTCCCGGCAGCACTACCATTGAGGCGCGCGATCTATGCCTTCACGGATTTTCCCTGGACGTCTGTTCCGGCCACGTCAGCTCGTCAGAGGCCGCCCATGCCACCAGATATATTCGTGCGGTTTTGCAGGAATTCGATGCCAAAGACTTATCGGTCAAGATTCAATCGGATATTCCTCTTGCTTCAGGTTTGGGATCATCGGCCACCATCGTCGTCGCCGCCACTGCCGCCCTAAATGCTCACCTGGGACTCGGCCTCTCCCAAAAGAATATTGCCGATCGCGCTCATAAAATAGAGAAAGCAGTTCAGCAGGGCCTTGGCAGTCCCACGGATACGGCTCTGGCAACTTATGGCGGCTACTTGCAAGTTTCCTCTCAAGTGCAGTCGCTGGAATTGCCGGGCATGGACATTGTGGTAGGATACACAAATTTGCCCCATGATACCAGATCCGAAGTTGCAAAGGTGCAGAGCTTGAAGGCACGCTATCCGGATCTGGTCGAGCCGATATTCCAGGCCGTCGGAGCGATCTCGGATCGGGCCGTCCCGCTCATTCGTGACCAAAAGCTATCGGAGCTCGGCGAGCTGATGAACGTCAATCACGGCCTGCTGGAGGCCGTCGGCGTCGGGACACGGGAGCTGGCCGAGCTGGTTTATGCGGCACGCGGTGCCGGCGGTGCACTGGGAGCCAAGCTCACGGGTGCAGGCGGCGGCGGCTGCATGATCGCCCTGCCGACGCCTCACGGATTCGCAGCCTTGATCACAGCATTGCGGCAGGCCAAAGGAACCGCCTTCGCCGTCAAGACCGGCTGCGAGGGCGTGAGAGTGGAGCGTGAGCAGCAGTGAAGATCCTGAAGATCGGCGGCAGCATCCTGACCGATAAGAAGAACGAATCCCTGGAAAATGCCGCACGACATTCGGAGATCCGTCGCGTGGCTGAAGAGATTGCCGCCCATCCCGCAGAGCTGGTGCTGGTTCACGGTGCAGGCTCCTTTGGGCATGTGCCGGCCAAGAGATTCGGCCTTCCCGGCAATTTCAGCGCCGAAGGGCTCAGGGTGACGCACAATTCCGTGGTCAAGCTGAACGATCTGGTGGTGGAGGCATTGAGCAATGCCGGCCTCTCTCCCCTGCCCGTTCATCCCCTATCCTGCGTTCTTCTCAAAGACGGCAGGATCGAGAGCTTTGCCAAGGGGCCGGTGGAAGAGATGCTCAAGAATGGTCTGCTGCCGGTGCTGCACGGAGACGTTGCGATGGATGTGACCCGCAAAGCGGGAATTGTCTCCGGAGACCAGCTAGTACCATATCTTGCCGGAGCACTTCATGCAGAGGTCGTGGCAGTGGGAAGCAATGTCGATGGCGTTTTGGTGGGCGGAAAACCAATGGCGAAAATAACCGGAAGGGACTTGCCGTCCATCGAGAAGTACCTGGGCGGAAGCGCGGGCGTGGATGTGACGGGCGGCATGAAGGGAAAGCTCCTGGAGATGCTCGACCTGGCCGACGCCGGGATCGACTCGGTCATCTTCAACGCCTCCAAGAAAGGAAATATCGCCAGAGCACTTTCCGGAGAAACAGTAGGCACTACAGTTACGAGGTCGAATTGACAACTTCCAGCCGCAAGCTCGATCATATTCGCATATGTCTGGAAAAGCCCGTGGATGATGCGAGAAACCGCCCTTTTGACGACCTGACGCTGGTCCACAGAGCCCTTCCCGAGATCGATGAATCGGATATCGACACGAGCTGCCGGTTCCTGGGAAAGAAGCTAAAAGCGCCCATCATCATCAGCGCCATGACCGGCGGCCATCCCGGCGTATTGGAGATCAACGTGCGCCTGGCACAAGCGGCACAGGAGACCGGCGTTGCTCTGGGCCTCGGATCGCAGAGGGCGGCCCTTGAAAAGGATGAACTGGCGGAGACATTCTCAGCCGCCAGGCGCGCTGCACCCGACATTCCCATCATCGGCAATATCGGGGCGGTGCAACTGAAGCGGTCCGGCCCGAAGATTCTGGAGCGCCTGGCGGATATGATAGATGCGGATGCAATAGCGGTTCACCTGAATTTCCTCCAGGAGAGCATCCAGCCCGAGGGCGACAAAGATGCATGCGGAGTCCTTGAAGCGATAAGGACTGCCGCTTCGGGAACAGTACCAATAATTGTAAAAGAGACAGGCTCCGGCATATCACGAGAAACTGCCTCGGATCTGGTCGAAGCCGGTGTGAAGATCATCGACGTCTCAGGCGTGGGCGGCATGAGCTGGGCAGGAGTTGAAGCTTATCGTGCTGCTGAGGCCGGGGATCATGAATTGGAAGAGATGGGACGGCTGCTGTGGAGCTGGGGTGTTCCCACGCCTGCCAGCATAATCGAATGCAAGGCGGCGGGCGCAAATGTGATTGCCTCCGGTGGAGTTCGCAGCGGTCTCGATGTGGCCAGAAGCCTGGCCTTGGGAGCATGCATGGCCGGAACTGCCCTTCCCATGCTTGCACCCGCAACGAAAGACTCGCAGTCAGTGGTGAAGGCCATGAGCGGCTATATTCGGGCGCTCAGGATTGCCATGTTTCTCACCGGCTGCAAGGATATCCCCATGCTGGGCCGTGTCCCTCTCGTAGTTCTAGGAAGGACCAGGGAGTGGCTGGAAGCACGGGGCTACGATACGAGAAAATTTTCTGTTTATAGAGAGTTGGCAAGATGAAGGATATTGCAATAATCGCTGTAGGCGGCTACAATGAGATTGGCCGCAATATGACGGCGATCAGGATCGGAAAAGACATCGTGGTAATGGATATGGGCATTCGCCTGGACCGCGTGCAAATTCACGAGGATACGGACGTCGAGTCGCTGCATGCTCAAGATCTGATCGCCATGGGCGCTATTCCCGATGACAGCATCATGGAGAGCATCGACGGAAAGGTCAGGGCAATTGCCTGCACGCACGGTCATTTGGATCACATTGGAGCCATCTCCAAATTGGCCCACAAGTATCATGCACCAATTATCGCCTCGCCGTTCACCGCGGACCTCATCAATCAGGAGATCAAGTCTGAGAAGATCTTCGGCGTGAACAATCCCCTCAAGACCATGAACGCCGGGGAACGCTATCAGGTTACCGAGGACATCGAGCTTGAGTTCATTCGCGTACAGCACAGCATCGTGGACTGCGTCTTTGCGGCCATCCACACTCCCAAAGGGACGATCGTCTACGCCAACGACTACAAGATCGACCGGTCTCCGACGCTCGGCGAGCCTCCAGACTTCGCAAGGCTCCGGGCCCTGGGAAAAGAGGGCGTGCTGGCGCTGATCACCGAGACTACCAACGCCTCCATCTCCGGAAAGACGCCCTCCGAGAAGATCGCCAAAGACCTGGTCTGGGACGTGCTGATAGGCACGGAAGAGTCCAAGTCCGGCGTCATGGTCACCACCTTCTCCTCGCACATTGCCCGCATCCGGGCCATCATCGAGGCGGCCCACAAGATGGGAAGAAAGCCCGTGCTGCTGGGCAGATCGATGGAAAAGTACTGGGGCACGGCGATGAGAACAGGCTATGCCGGCCAGGGCGACGTAACCGTCTTCGGCAGGAGGAAGTCCGTGGACAAAGCCCTGAAGCGGATCATGAACGAAGGCAAGGAGAAGTATCTGCCCATCATGACCGGCCATCAGGGCGAGCCGGGAGCCATCCTGAGCCGCGTAGCTGGCGGCGAGACCGACTACCGGGTGGAATCGGGCGACAAAATCATCTTCTCCGCTGGCATCATTCCCCAGCCGCTCAACGAATCCAACCGCCACACGGTTGTGACAAAGCTCAAGATGCGGGGCGGCAGGATCTACGATAACGTGCATGTCTCCGGCCATGCCTGCCGGGAGGACCACTGGGAACTGCTGCGGATGATCAATCCGGAGCACGTCATACCCAGCCACGGCACCCTGGTCAGCCACGGCAGCTACCTCATGATGGCCGAGGAGACCGGATACTCTCTGGGCTCCAACATTCATCTGGTGAGGAACGGCCAGGAGCTGTTGATCGATTAAACCGTTGGGGGAGTGAGACAAATGATGGACAAAGAGCTGGAAAAGCGTGCTGCCTTGATCACGGCCACTATTGAAAAGATGCTTCCGGTGGTGCACCCGGAAGGTCTCTATGAGGCGGGCCGGCATCTGGTGGACTCGGGCGGGAAGAGACTGCGCCCATCCATGCTGCTCCTGGCAGCCGAGGCCGCAGGCGGAGAGCCCGCCTCGCTCGCACCGGCAGCCGTTTCCATTGAGCTGATCCACAACTTCACGCTCATTCACGACGACATCATGGACAATGCCGATGTGCGACGCGGTCGAGCTGCCGTTCACAAGCTCTGGGGCGTGCCGGGAGCCATTCTCGCCGGGGATACGCTTTACTCCAAGGCGTTCCAGGTCCTCGGCAAAACGCCTGCCAAACCGGAGCTGATCCTGGGGGCCATGAATGTGCTCTCCGGGACCTGCAATGCGATATGCGAGGGCCAGTGGCTTGATATGGAGTTTGAGAAGCGAGATCGCGTCTCCGAGGAAGAGTACATGGAGATGATCGAGAAGAAGACCGGCGTGCTCTACGGAGCCTCCGCCTCGATGGGCGCGCTCCTGGCCGGGGCGTCCGATGATGTTGTGCGGGGCCTGGACGAGTTTGGCAGGCTGACCGGCATGGGCTTCCAGCTTCAGGATGACGTTTTGGACCTCACGGCTCCCGAAAAGATCCTGGGAAAACGGCGGGGCGGGGATCTGGTCGAGGGGAAGAAGACGCTGATCATGATTCATGCCTTCGCCCACGGCGTCAATGTGGATGTCTTCGGTCGAAAGGACGCCACGCCGGAGCAGATCGAGAAGGCCATCTCCGTCCTGGAGAAGAGCGGGTCGATTGAGTACGCACGATCCCGGTCGGTGGAGATGGTGGCTAAAGGAAAAAGGGCGCTGGATGTCCTTCCCGAGTCACCGGCCAAGGCTCTGCTGCTGGAATTAGCGGACTACATGATTCGAAGAAGGTACTAGGCGAAAAAATTGGTCTTGGCGGCTGCATTCGGATTCGAACGGAACAAATGAGCCAACGGGGCCATTTTGCTACACGCCGCCCTCATAAAAACCGACGAATACGGATCAATGCGACTCAAACGGTCCCGTGCATTGCCGCCTTCGTCTAATGACTTGCCCTTTTTTCGCCCTCAAATACACCGTCCCAATCACGGCTCTTTGAATGCTTCCATTTTCCATAAAAAACACATTTTGCCGGATTCAGCCCGTCCTCCAAATCATGCAACGCTGCAAACGCCACCCGAAAATCTCCTTCACCCAATTGGTCACGCCATATTCCCGTCAGGATGTCGGCATCATTTTCCGTTGTTTCGGCTCCATTTTCCATTGTTAGAGTTCCATCGATCGTGCCTTCCACCCTAAAGTTGCGATATGTCCCGCTAACCGCGTTGCCTGATCGCGCCAATTGCATTTCCGCCTGGATAGGCTTCTTGA
>JAJRAT010000082.1 GCA_028682845.1 Methanothrix sp.
AGGAGGATACTCTGTTCCTGCAGATTGATATCTTCGAGCTCAAGTGACAGGAGCTCTCCCCGGCGGATCCCCGTCTTGAATAGAACCAGAAGGATTGCCTTATCCCGGACATCCACACAGGCATTGACCATGCGAGCGGCCTCTTCGATACTTATGAGCTTGCGTTCGTGCTGTTCACCATCTGTTTTATAGTTCTTGAGGTAGCGTTTTCGCACCTCAATAACTGGATTCGTCTCCCTCAGGCCCTCGAAGATCATGAACTCGAAGAGATGGGAGATGGCCCCGATCCTCAAGCTTATCGTCCTGGGGGCCAGATCCCTTTTGCGGAGGTCCTCGATGTAGGCCCGCAGTATCATCTTGTCTGCGCGGGCCAGGTCCGTGCGGGATGCCTTAACAAATTTTTCGAAATTCCTCAAGCTCCAGCGATAGCCACGGATGGTCTCCGGTACCATGCCGCGGATGAGGGCGTCAGACTCCCAGGATTCTATGAGGTCAGTCATTTTTGCCACACCCAGCCGCGGGAGATCTTTTTGATAAGCCCCGTCACCTCAAGGCTCTGCAGCTGGGCCGATACGGCCCGGATGGCCTCGTAATCCTGCAGGTCTATTCCCAGGGCGTCGAGAAGTTGGTGGTCATGGATCGGACCGTCGACCAGCGCTTGCAGGAGTGCCGGATCGTATGCCGCCCTGCCATGCGGCTCTATGTGCTCTTTATTGCGCATCCTACGGAGCTCGGCTTCAAGGCTTGCTACACGGCGCTCAGAGTCCCGCAGCTCTTCGGCCAGGTGGCTGTTCTCTTCCTTGAGGTCCTGGACTTCCGTGGGATTGATCGCAGCAGGCTTTTTTTCTTGACCCGCCTCGTTGATAATTGATAAAATATATTTTGAAGTGGTGGAGCCGTTCGCTCTTGCAGCATCTTGTATTTTTTTCTTCTGTTCAGAAGAGCCCACGTATAATTCGATGAGGCGTTCATTATATTTTTTCAGGGCCATGGGGGAGCATAGGACGGCCTAGTATATAGACCTATACGGTAATTTTCCATCAATGCACAACAAACATCAGAACATGCCTGGCCCCCCTTCGCGCCGCTGAACTGCAGAGCGACACCATTCACCCGCTATAAAAAAGACATCGGCGTATTTAATGGTCTGGTACATATCTGGTACATACAGGATAAATGGGACAGCGCGGCACATGGGATACGCACAACTTACATGCCATGAACTAATCAACACACTCAAATCGACACTCGTATTCGTATCCCGGACCAAAAAACGTCCGGGCGCAACCTGATGGAACCGGCTCCGTCAAACGGAATATTTTTAACCATCCGTTGTGCTTTAACTTGGCGTGAGTAATGAAATAGAGCTTCCCACAATTCGCCCAGGAAAATCGATAGCTTTAATCGCATTGGGCATGGGTGCCTATTTCCTTTATCTCTACATTGTGGGTTTTGAGGACGTACTGAGCATCCTCAAAAATGTCGATTTGACGCTCTTTGCGCTGGCAATTGCCCTGGCACTGATCGGCGTCCTATTTGATGCTTTAGCCTGGCAGGCCGTGGCTCAAAAATTCGACTACAAGGTGCCGCTCTGGGACATTTTCCTCATCTACATGTCCTGTAATTTCATGAACAATCTCATCCCTTCGGGCAGCTTCTCCGGGGAGACGGCTCGCGTCTATTTCCTGGAAAAGCTGGACGGTGGATCGCGAATAGACCGCTCATCAGCAACTGTCGCGGCAACCAGGATCATCACAGCCATACCGTTCTTCCTCGGCACCGCCATCGGGCTAATCTACCTGAATATGTCCACTGATGCGCCGCTCTGGGCGCTGGCGACCTGCACGGGCATCTCAATAGTGTTGCTGATCATCAACGCCGTGTTCTTCTTTATCTGCTTCGCCGACAACTGGCTGGAGCGAATAATATTTGCACTAGTTGATTTTATTGAGAAATTCTTCCATATTCATGTGGATCGCGCACAATGCAGCAGCATCATGGGGCGGTTCCACCAATCAATGATGATGCTTGCCGACCACAAGAAGACGCTCCTGATCAGCACTTTTTGGGCAGTGGCCAGTTGGCTGTCCATGACTATGGTCGCGGTCCTCGTCTTCCATTCCATGAGCATCTCCGTGCCGCTGCGAGCTGTTTTTGCCGTGTATGCAGTTATGATATTCCTGCAGATGCTGCCCATCTTCCTGCCGGGCGGCGTGGGATTGGTGGATATTGTCATGAGCACCCTCTTTGCCGCCATCGGCCTGCCCATGCACAGCGCCGTCGCGGCCACCATCCTCATCCGACTGATTCAGTTGTGGCTGATAACCGCCATCGGTGGCCTGGCTACCGCGTACCTGGTGAAGAAGATCAACCACAACGCGCTTCAGACTGTGGCCAAGAATCGCGTGGCAAAAGGCTTTTAAAGGGCACCGTCCACTATGGGGAACGGTCTTTTTGGGACAGTGGGGTAGCCTGGTCTATCCTCGAGGGTTTGGGACTCTTGGACCGCGGTTCGAATCCGCGCTGTCCCATTTTCATTTTGTCATTTCCTTTGAGTCGGTATTTCCGTCAAATACATCATCAATAAGACGATTCGATCAGACTATTACTATCTCTTTGCAGCGGCGGCAGGCTTTTTGCATCTCCGATGTCCCGGAGCCGGGGAAGTGATCGATGAGGCACAGCTCCGCCGGCTCTGCTTTGGAAAAGAGGCGGGTGAGGTCTCCGTGATAAACTTCGATCCTGCAAGCTCCGCCGGCACGGCAGACGAGCCTGGCTTCGCAGCCCTTCGGCGCAAGCTCTTCCAAGGATTCGGTGTATTCTATTTCCGTGATCCCCAGCAGCTTCCTGTTGACTTCGATGTTCAGCAGAATATTCTTCACCGCAGGAAGCCAGGCATCATTCAAAACCACGTGCTCCGCCCCGGCCAGGGCGCACATCAAGCCGAGAGTTCCGGGGCCCGCGAGGCCGTCGACAACGTCGCGAAGCTTGCCCTGGTAGTAGAGATTTTCCAGGATCTTCATCTTGGGCGCGCTCTGCCTCGGGAACTCGATGTGGATCTTGGACTGGCTCTTGTAGACTACCAGATCCCCGAAGAGGCTTTGCACCACATCGGCGCGCATGTCGCAGCCTGCTAAAAGCTCGTTTTCCACGGGCGGAGTATGCCCGTCGCGCACGCCGGGAATGCCCTTCTGCAAGATCACTCCTTTTATCTCCGGGACCCGCTCAACCATTAGGCGCGCTGCATTCCTATCAAGCCGCTCGCCGATGATTATGAGGCTCTTTTGCGCGAGCCGGGGAGGAAAGGCGAGAGGATAGCCGACGGCTATGAGCGGCGAGCCCACGCTGCGCAGGGCATCGGACTCGTCGCGCAGCCCGGCCTCTTTTAGGATGCGCAGGGCATCGAGCATAACCGCATCCAGCGACCCTCTGCCGCAGGAACGGCACCTCTCGATCGCCTCCGGCAGGTCTCGCAGGGGACGGGTTTTATCCAAACCCGGTTCGGGTGCGCAGTCCCGGCAGGCCATGTACCTGTATTCGATGCTTGCAAGAATGTCTTCGGCGCTTTTTACGCAGTCTTTTCCGCACGCGGGGCACAACATGTTTCCTTTATCTCCCTCAAGCATTTTTGGCATTCCATCATCCAATAGTTGATTTCCCTTCAGAAAGGTTTGTAAATAAGAAAAACATTAGGGCGGCGAAGGTGGTTTTGGACATGGCACAGAGAGGCATTAGGGAATATGACGCAAAAAGATTGTTGGCTAAATTCCTTCCCGAGTACCTCAGTGAATTCTCCTATAAAGGCGATCTCGCCCTGGTAGGCCCGGATACGGATCTTGAGGAGCTTGTAGCTGCAAACCCCTGGCTAAAGGAGGGACGGCTTGTGGTCAAGCCCGACCAGCTCTTCGGAAAGAGGGGTAAGCACGGCCTGGTGCTCCTGGATGCAAACTGGGACGGGGCGAAGAGATACCTCAAAGAGAATATGGGCAAAGAGGTAGTTGTAGGAGGCATAGCCGGAAGGCTGACCCATTTCTTGATCGAACCCTTCATTCCCCATGAAGGCGAGTTTTATGTGGCCATCAGCTCCAGCTCGGACGGAGACAACATATTCTTCTCTCCCGAGGGCGGCGTTTCCGTGGAGGAGAATTGGGATAAAGTCGTGCAACTGCACATCAACGTCCTGGCGGGAATCGACAGCATGGACATCAAATCCAAGCTGCCGAAGAGCTTGGCAGGCCAGAGCGAGGCCGTGGAGAAGTTCATCCGGGCGCTCTACAAGTTCTATGCAGAGACCGGCTTTGCATATTTGGAGATCAATCCTTTTGCCATTCATATCGGCGCAATTGTGCCTCTGGATATGGTGGCAAAGCTGGATGATGCCGATGAATACTGGCAAAGGAAGCGGTGGAACGGCCTTATCTTCCCGGAGCCCTTCGGAAGAAGCCTCTCCAAGGAGGAGCTGTTCATCAAGGAGCTTGATTCCAAAACCGGCGCGTCTCTGAAGCTGACCATTCTGAATCCTGATGGCCGGGTGTGGACGATGGTGGCAGGCGGCGGCGCGAGCGTGATTTACGCCGATACCATCTGCGACCTGGGATTTGCCGGGGAGATGGCCAATTACGGCGAGTACAGCGGCGATCCCAATACGGAAGAGACTTACTATTACACCAAGACAATTCTTGACCTGATGACACGCAAGAAGGACCCGCGCGGCAAGGTGCTTCTCATCGGAGGCGCTATCGCCAACTTCACGGACGTGGCCAAGACCTTCAAGGGCGTGACTATGGCCCTGGAGGAGTACCGGAATAAGCTGCAGGATGCGGGCGTCAAGATTTATGTGCGCAGGGGCGGCCCCAATTATGAGCTGGGCTTGAAGCTCATGCGCGATTTGGGCAAGCGGCTCGGCGTGCCCATTGAGGTTTACGGACCGGAGACCCACATGACCAGAATCGTTCCCTTAGCCCTGGAGGGTGCATCTCAATGAGCAGGAAAGACTACGTTCTCTTTGACAGGAATACCAAGGCTTTCGTCTACGGCTTCCAGACCAATGCCATTCAGCGCATGCTGGACTTTGACTACATCTGCAAGCGGGAAAGCCCGAGCATCGCAGCCATCATCAACCCCAGCCGCGCCGGAATTCACAAAGCTTTCTGGGGCACCAAAGAAATTCTCCTGCCCATGTACAAGACGGTAGCAATGGCCGCCAAAGCCTATCCCGAAGCGGACGTGATGGTGAATTTTGCGTCACACCGCTCTGCTTTTGAGACCACGATGGAGGCATTGCAGGAGAAGACGATTCGCGTGGTGGCGGTCATAGCCGAGGGCGTGCCGGAGAGGCAGTCCAGGATTCTGAGCGCCACAGCCCAAAATCTGTTGAAGGTCGTCATCGGTCCAGCCACCGTGGGCGGCATGGCTGCCGGTGCCTTCAGGATTGGGAACACGGCGGGAACTATCGAGAACATCATCGCCTCCAAGCTCTACCGGCCCGGATGCGTGGGCTTTGTCTCCAAATCGGGCGGCATGCTCAACGAGGCATTCAACATCATCTCCAGGAACTCGAACGGCATTTACGAGGGCGTGGCCATTGGAGGAGACCGTTATCCCGGCTCCAATATGCTGGACCACATCATGCGCTACGAGGCCAACCCGGAGATCAAGATGATCGCCTGCCTTGGAGAACTGGGCGGCGAGGACGAGTACAGGATCATCCAGGCTTTGAAGACCGGAAAGATCACCAAGCCCCTGGTGGCATGGGTGACGGGGACCTGCTCGCCCGTGCTGCCCGCAAGCGTTCAGTTCGGGCACGCTGGAGCCAAGGCGGATACCGAAAAGGAGACGGCCCAGGCCAAGAACCAGGCCTTCCGCGAGGCAGGGGCTTATGTGCCGACATCCTTCGACGGATACGGCGACGAGGTCCGCAGGGTCTACGATACGTTGCTGGCAAAAGGCGTGGTCAAAGAGTCCACAGAGCCGGAATCGCCCCGGATTCCTGCCGACTACAGCAAGGCGCTGGCGGAAGGCATCATCCGCAAGCCGACCACATTCATCTGCACGGTCTCGGACGATCGCGGCGAGGAGTTGCTTTATGCCGGCAAGAAGCTGTCCGAGGTTCTGGATCAGAAGATGGGCATCGGCGGAGTCATCGGGCTTCTCTGGTTCAAGAAGGAGCTGCCCGACTACGCGGCCAGGTTCATCGAGCTGGTATTGCAGATCGTGGCCGACCACGGACCGGCGGTCTCCGGCGCACACAACGCCATCGTGGCCTCCTGCGCAGGAAAGGACCTCATCTCGTCACTATGCAGCGGCCTTTTGACCATCGGCCCGCGCTTCGGCGGTGCCATTGACGATGCGGCCCGCGAGTTCAAGAGGGCGAAGGAGACGGGCATGACGCCTGAGCATTTTGTGAACGATATGAAGAAGAAGGGCATCAACATCCCCGGCATCGGTCACAAGATCAAGAGCGTCAAGAACCCGGACAAGCGCGTGCAACTGCTCATCCAGTACGCCAAATCCAACTTCCCCCGCACCGAGCTTCTCAACTATGCTTTGCAGGTGGAGCAGCTCACCACGGCCAAGAAGGGCAACCTGATCCTGAACGTGGACGGCTGCATCGGCATTCTCTTCATTGACCTGATGGGCTCCTGCGGGGCTTTCACTCAAGCGGAGATCGACGAGGTCGTCAAGCTCGGCTACCTGAACGGGCTGTTTGCTCTGGGCCGCAGCATCGGCCTTATCGGGCACATCCTGGATCAGAAGCGCCTGGGAGCGAGGCTGTACCGGCATCCAGCCGAGGACATCGCCTACATGATGCCCACAAGCGAAGAGATTCAGTGCAAGCGTTGAGGCTGAGGCAGAATTAGAAAAGCAAAGAGAGAAGAAAAGTAAAGAGAGAAAAGCCGGCGGCAAGCGCCAGAGCTTTTAGGGTAGAGAAGCGATAATACTGCCCTGAGGCGAGTGTGCCGTGCCGACAATCAGCCAGAAAATTTTTTCCAGAGCCTCCGGTTCTGCCAGGACGGCGGAGCCGGGGGAGATCGTTGAGGCCGGGATAGACTATGCCATGTCCCATGACGGGACGTCGGTTCTGGCCATCAAGGCTTTTTTGGAGATGGGATCGGAGAAGGTTTGGGACCCTGAGCGGGTAGTCGTACCTTTCGACCACATCGTTCCCGCCAACAATGAAGTGGCGGCCACGCTGCAGAAGGAAGTGCGCGCCTGGGTTCGGAAACAGGGCATCACCAACTTCTTCGACTGCGGATCAGGCGTGTGCCATCAGGTCTTCCCCGAGCAGGGATTTGCGCTGCCCGGCA
>JAJRAT010000206.1 GCA_028682845.1 Methanothrix sp.
CTGTTCAAATCAGTTACATAGCGGTAGATATCCGAGATCTTGCTGGCCTGATCGTTTGTTCCGTGAATTATAAGCATAGGCACCTTGAGCTGGCCGACGAAGTCCGCAGGCATGGATTCATTGTGAAATCCGGTGGAATATGGAAATCCGTAGAATGCGACGCCTGATCTGAAATCCATCTGCGGCAGGAAGAGCATGGTGTACCTGCCCCCGGCGCAAAAGCCGGTCAATCCAAGATCGCTCGCATTGACGTCGCTTCTTGTTTTCAAGTACGTGACGGCATCGGTGATGAGTTGGCTCATGGTAGCATCGCTGGGTGTTCGATTGAATGTCTGCCATTGCGGAGCAATTACCACGAAACCTTCCCCGGCAAATTTGTCCACCAATGTTTTGTATCCCGGCTCAAGGCCGTTAAATGAGTGGATCAATACTACGCCGGGCCATTTGCCGGTGAGTGTCGGTGCGGCCAGGTAAGCAGGAAATGCCATTCCCTGGCTCGATATATTTAGGCTCTCGTTCTGAACATTCTTGACGGTTTCATTTGTCTGGGCGCAACCTGAGACGGCCACAAAGGCGATCATCAGGAAGCACAGAGCGAATTTATGCATTTGTTCACACCTCCGATAATATTATGAGAATTGTGAGATTGCAGGCAAAATTTACGAAATTGGACTTGATTCTGTAACCGAGATCCTGCAACAGAGCATGCAATTCCGGCTATTATTGTTCTACCGCAATCCACGCCTCAATCATTGTTCAGTTCTACCGTTCAGGTTCTGTTATTCGGTCTGTTCAGGTTCTACCGTTCAATTCTACCGTTCATTTCATTCTTTCCGCCAATACTCTGTCGAGATCTTCCATCATAATTCGACAAGCTCATCGCTGACTCGCCACAACTCCTCCTGTAGCTCCTGATCATAGCTCCGGGGCGAGGACCGCGCCGCTTTGCATTCCTCAAAATATTTGCCGCTGATGCCTTCAACTTCTGCAGAGCTTGCCAGATAAGCCGATGTTCTTGCTCCCTCTTCCGGAGTTTTTCCCGGAAAATTTCCAAAGCCCGCCCGCAGCAGTTTGGTTTTGATTACACCCGGGTGAAGACAGTTGACCGTGACTCCTGTTCCATTCAGGCGGCGGGCCAGGGAATAGGTAAAAAGAATCACTGCCAGCTTGGACCCGGCATAAGCATCAAAGCCCTCATAGCGCCGCTCACACTGCAGATTGCTCCAATCCATCGTACCATTTACATGAGCAATTGAGGCCACATTGACTATTCTGGCCGGTGCACTCCTGATCATCAAGTCCAGCAGCTCGCGAGATAGCAGAAACTGCGCCAGATAGTTGACGGCAAACGTCTTCTCCAGCCCGTCCTCAGTGACCCGCCTCTCCGGCTCGAATGTTCCTGCATTGTTAATAAGAACATGCAAACGATCGTTGCTCTTACGGATATCTGCCACCATCTTTCGTGCCTGCTTTTGGGAAGAGAGATCCGCAGCAAAGAATTGCAAACGATCGTTTCCGGTACTGCGACAAATCTCCTCCCGGACCCTCATGCCTTTTTCTGCGTCTCTCCCGTGCAACAGTACCCGTGCGCCCATTCGGGCCAACTGCCGAGCGGTCTCTTTGCCGATTCCGTCCGTGGAGCCCGTGACCAGAACCGTCCGGTTCTTCATATCCGTTTGCATTCGTCGCCTCAAGTCCGCGTAGCTTCAAGTCCATCCATCGCCTCAGGTCTATTCTCTCGTTCCAGGCTCCCTCATCTTTTCAAGAGCTTCAAAGCGATATTTGTCCCCATCTTCTGAGCGAAGCCGAGGTTTATCATGAGCATGGCCATAGGTTCGAGATAGCGGGCGTAGCTCAGCGGCCCGACATCCAGCGGCTCCAATCCCGTCTCTTTTATCAGGTCTGCCACCACTTTTTTCGCTGCGGCATCATCGCCGCAATAAAAGCCCGTGGGATTCGTGCCCCCGAACATGCGGGAGTCCGACTGCATCAGAGCGGCAAATGTGGTATGAAAAGCCTTCACCACGCTCGCTCCCGGCGCGAGCCTGGCCACTTCCTCCGCAGCGGATGTCGCTCCACCTACCGCCAGGCCGCTGTAGTCCGGCTTGAGGGGATTGGTGCAGTCGATGAGGATCTTTCCGTTCAGCGGCCCGGCAAAGTGAAGTGCGCTCTCCGCCTGTCCCCAGGGAACGGCCAGAACCACGACATCTCCAAACCTGGCCGCCTCAGCGGGAAGGCCGAAACAGGCGTTCTTTCCGATGGCTTCCGCCAGCGGCCTGATCTTTTCGGGATTCCTGGAACTGAACATGATCTCATGGCCGTTCTTTCCCCAGATATTTCCTAAAGCTCCGCCTACATTCCCCGAGCCGATGATTCCAATCTTCAAAACTTCCAACCCCCAAACGAATTTGTAACTATTCAGCCTACCATAATCAGCATCTATAGCCGTATTCTTCAAAGATTCACATAGGCACTCTGCTGAACCTGTCTTTTGGATATAAGGTCGATGGTTATTGATTTCTATTTAGCATGAGCCGATGGCAAGATTATTCTCACTTTTCGAAACCATCATCATACGACCGATTTAAGGGGGCTGAATAGTTACACGAATTTTATCAATTCATATTGCTTACGAATATCATGCAAATCTCATGCAAGGCTTACGAATATCATGCAAATCTCATGCAAGGCTTACGAATATCATGCAAATCTCATGCAAGGCTTACGAATATCATGCAAGATTCCGGCCAAGGTTTCCGGTGATTTCTCAGGAAATCTTGCCGCAGGATTTCGGATTCCAAATGGATTGCGATCAAATTTTCAAATGGATATCAAATGGGTCTGCGGTTTGGAATCCCCATAGAACCCAACGGATTACGGTAGAATCAGGATCTATTTCATAATCTCATTCGTGATCCATTGCGCAAATCCCATCTCAATCTATTGCATAATCTTATTATTCTCGATGGTATTTAGAATTGACCATAGGAAACTACTTAAAAATCAGGCACACATATTCTCTGCAAAGCAGGTGCATAAAAGATATGACAGATGGTGAACCCGTCAAACTCAAGGTGGCTGAAGCCAATCAAGGAGACGTGGGAAAAGGCATTGTCAGGATGGGCGAAGAGTTCCTGGAGAAGATCGGAGCCCGACCCCTGGATGTGGTAGAGGTAACCGGGTCCCGTCCAACGGCGGCTCTGGCCGTCAGTGCCTATTCCGCAGACCAGGGAATCGACATGATCAGAATGGACGGCCTGATCAGGTCCAATGCAGGGACAAGCATCGGCCAGTCGGTGGAGGTCAAGAAAGCCGTCTGGAATGAGGCCAAGCATGTAACACTTGCCCCAGTCACGCAAGGAATGCAAATCTTTGCGCCCGGAGACGTCCTCACCAAGGTCTTCAATGGCCGTCCGGTCATCCGGGGAGATGTCATCTCCACCACCAGCGTCCGAAAGCCGCCAACGGAGACAATGGGCCGGGAGACCATGTTCGAGGAGATCTTCCGCGGCTTTTTGGGGGCGCAAGCCTTCGGCCTCGGCGAGATCAAGCTGCGGGTCATCTCCACCAGCCCTTCCGGGATCGTCAAGATCGGCGAGGGAACGGAGATCGAGCTTCTGCCGCAGGCTGTGGAGACTCCGGAGAGGTCGGTTCCGTCCGTTGTCTACGAAGATGTGGGCGGTCTCAAGCCGGTGATCACCAAAGTGCGGGAGATGATCGAGCTTCCCCTGAAGCATCCCGAGCTATTCGACCGCCTGGGCATCGATCCGCCCAAAGGAGTCCTGCTGCACGGGCCGCCCGGCACGGGAAAGACCATGCTCGCCAAGGCGGTGGCCAACGAGAGCGAGGCATACTTCATATCCATCAACGGCCCGGAGATCATGTCCAAGTACTACGGCGAGAGCGAAAAGGCCCTGCGCGACATCTTCGAAGAAGCGGAGAAGAACACGCCCTCCATCATCTTCCTGGATGAGCTGGACTCCATCGCCCCCAAGCGCGGCGACGTCACGGGCGAGGTGGAGCGCAGGGTCGTAGCTCAGCTCTTATCCCTCATGGACGGCCTGAAGGAGAGGAAGAACGTCATCGTCATCGGCTCGACCAACCGGCCTGAAGCCCTGGATATGGCGCTTCGCAGGCCGGGCCGTTTCGACCGGGAGATTGAACTTGGCGTTCCAGATGTTGATGGTAGGATGGAGATCTTCCAGATCCACACCCGCGGCATGCCTCTGCATGAGGACGTGAACCTGGATGACTTCGCCAAGAGGACCTACGGCTTCGTCGGAGCGGATATCGCAGCCGTAACCCGCGAGGCGGCCATGAACGCATTGCGCCGCATCCTGCCCGAGATCGATCTCGATGAGCCGACCATTCCCAAAGAGATCCTGGACCGGCTCATCGTCCAGAAGGAGAACTTCGAGGCGGCGCTGAGAGAGGTTCAGCCCTCCGCCATGCGAGAGATCCTGGTCGAGGTTCCCAACGTGAACTGGGAGGACATCGGAGGTTTGGAGAACGTGAAGCAGCTCCTGGTGGAGGCTGTGGAGTGGCCGCTCAGGAATGCCGACAGCTTCGTGCGCCTCGGCATCGATGCACCCAAAGGCATCCTGCTCTACGGGCCGCCGGGCACGGGAAAGACCATGCTCGCCAAGGCGGTGGCCAACGAGAGCGAGGCCAACTTCATATCCATCAAAGGCAGCGCGCTGCTCTCCAAGTGGTACGGTGAGAGCGAGAAGAGAGTTGAAGAGATCTTCCGCAAGGCACGGCAGGTGGCTCCGTCCATCATCTTCCTGGACGAACTGGATGCTCTGGTTCCGCTGCGAGGCGGAGCAGCCGGAGAGCCGCATGTGACGGAGCGCATCGTCAACCAGCTCTTAAGCGAGCTGGACGGCCTGGAGGAGCTGCACGGAGTGGTGGTAATCGGGGCCACCAACCGCCCGGATATCATCGATCCCGCTCTACTCCGACCGGGACGCTTCGATGAGCTGATCCTGGTGCCTGTGCCGGACAGGGAATCACGCAAGAAGATATTGCAGGTCCACATGCAAAGAGCGCCCCTCGCCGATGACGTCGACGTGGATGTACTGATCGGCCTCACTGACCAGTACACGGGAGCCGATATCGCATCCGTTGTCCGCAAAGCCGGACGGCTGGCTCTGCGAGAGGACATGGCCTCTGAGAAGATCAGCCAGAAGCATTTCCTGGCTGCCCTGGAGGAAATAGGGCCGTCCGTTACTCCGGATACCATGAAATATTATTCCAAGATGGGGAAGGAGCTGCGCAAGAAGGCTTCTCGCGAGGTGGAACGCGGCGAGATGTACGCCTGAAAAATGCCCGGGCATAAGGAAAATATTTAAGTTCACGGCAAAAGAGCGGGAGACTTGACCCTTCCGCTTTCATTTTTATTTTATAATCATCATTGCCGCAGTGGTTGCATTTTTTTGCAGATACTTTTTTGAAAGTGCGTCTCTAAATATGTAAATTGTGCAGTGCGCATCGAAAAAAATAATTGAGTGGTTTATCTAACACAAATAAATTTATCAATAAGATTGCCCCATAATTCCTTGGAGGTTTGGCATGAAATTATATCTGGTATTGATAGCTCTGCTTTCTTTGCTGATCATTCCGGCGGCCCTTGGCCAGGAGATCAGCGTAAATCAGCTAAACGAGAAATCTACACAGTCTGCCGACAATGTCACTACATACACTTACACTCGCACTTCGGAGAGCAGCACCGATTACAGCAACGATACTCTCGAAGAGGAGTTGGAGCTTGAAAAGGAAACGGAAGGAAAAGTAAATCTGACGGCTCAAACAGGTTGGTGGAGCCACAAGCTCACGGATGAGGAAAACGGCGATGTTCTCACCTGGCAAGGATACTATCTGAACAATTCCGAATACTGGAAGGAAGGTCAAAACTGGACCCGGTTCAATCTTACCGACCCCAAAGCAGTCATGGAAGACTACAACGAACTGCCGAGCCAGGTCGCTCTGGTAAGCTATTCGGACATGAAACTGGCGGGTGAGGAAAATATCGACGGAATAGAATGCTACAAACTGGCGGGAACGCCCGTGTCGGCGATCGAAAAGACCATTCTGGGAGTGCAGCTTTTTGCATCATATCTCGGATCTCCGATCAATTTGCCGGACGACTTTGACAATAAAAGCTTCAGCTTCGATAAGACCAAGCTGCTCAACAACAGCAATGTAACCATAACCGCCTGGATCGCAAAAGACACCTCGCTCTTGAAGAGAATTGAAATCGATTCTGACCTGACCATAACGCCATCCATTCTCAGCATCGAGGAAGCGAACTTCAAGATCGTATCCACTCTGCATGAAGTTACCGATTACGAAAACTATGGAGAGCCCGTACAGATCACTCTTCCGTCCGATGCCCAAAATCTGTCTTATCGCACCAAAGGAGCCGATTGGAGATGGGCGGTCTTCGGCCTGCTGGAGCCTTAGTGAAGGGAGGAAAAGACAATGAGATTGAGAAACAATCAGACAGCCTCTGCCGGCAGATATTGGAAAATGCTGGCAGCCTTCTGCCTCCTGGCAATTCTGGCATTGAGCCTGCCGTGTGCAGTGGCCCAGGATGTTTCCGCTGACGCAGCCCGCGCACACTGCGTTAAAATGGGATATCTGTACAAGAGCGGCACATCGCAAAACGGAGGACAGGGGATGTGTCAGTTCCCAGACAATTCCTGGTGCGACGCTCAAGCCTACTATCAGGGACAATGCGGCCCGAGCGTCTCGCCAAACATCTATCCGTACTATTCATATGATTACGGCTATACATATCCCAGCGTAACCTCTGCCGAAGGGCTTTGCTCGAGAAGCGGCGGCAGCCTGAGGAACGTGCACACACCCTACGGTGACGTCACACTGTGCGTCTTCCCCAACGGCAGTTCATGCGACTTGCAGTCTCTGAGCAGCGGAACCTGCGGTGGTGTGGATTACTGGACGGTCTATGCACGATCGTGGCTGAATGCACCGTGAGTATTCGAGAGGCAACGACCTTTTTTTTATTTTATATTTTTATATTTTTTTTATTTTCCATTTTTATATTTTTTTTATTTTCCATTTTATTAAAAATTTCAAAAAAAGAATAAAATAAAAATATAGCAGCCTGATTAGATCAGGCAGCATTCAGCGGTGGATAAGCAAAAACGCCATGATGCTCCATCTTGATCCTAGTGTCTCGTCAGACCTGTAATGTCGGATAAAGACGGAATAATTTGACCCTTGCATCATCAGTTGTGAATTGCCAATTAACCTTTGCATTTTTGTTGTTTC
>JAJRAT010000108.1 GCA_028682845.1 Methanothrix sp.
GCCGATGGATCCAGCTTGGCAAGCTTCGGCATCATGCGTCCGAACCTCTGAGAGAGCTTTATCAGATCCTCGTTGGAGGTGCGGAGGGCATCCTGATGGCGGGCAAGATCTGATGCGAATTTTGCGAATTCGGGATTCTTCGACATTTCATATCACCGGATTTACTTATCGTAATGAATATAGTAATAACAAGAGATTGTAGGAGATAAGGCTGAGCCGCGCGGGGCGAAAGTAATCCTGTTCTGTTTTATTTTGGACCCTGCAAAATGTCGTAGAAGAGCTGTGAAGTCGAAGAAACCATCGGCCCCAATGTATTCTCGCCCGCAAGATTACTTTCGCCCCGCGCGGCAAATCTACTCATACCTATGAGTAGTAGTATAGCTTGGAGCCGCCCGGAACCCCCAAGGTATTTTGCTACTCCCAACGGGCGGATTCATTCCTTTAGTGGTATCATCTCAGATAATTCTCATAAATCAAATTTTTCTGCAAAAAAAACATGCAGAATAGGGTAAATGAATACCATCTTTTCATAGAGTCCCATAGCTATCGATTAGCCGCTTGGCGGAAGGGATCAAGCTATAACTAAAATTTGAGGCAAGCGAGGCTGGCCGCGGATTTTTTTGCGGATTTCGCCCCCATCATTTTAGGCTAACGTGTTCGTCGCCTGCGAAAAGTTCATTGCCGATCGGAACCTCTTTTTAATGGCACAACATCCATTCGGCTTTACATTCGGAGCGGATTGCAGTACCAAAACCCCGGAATCTTCGACCGAAGTTCCTGGCCGGTGCTCGATGCCGGCCTGCAGAACTCGCGAAGAATGCAACAAACAGGCTTGTAAAAATTAGAGAGATAGGAGCTCGATAGCGTCAATGACTCGATTAACCTTCCGGAAAATAGGGACCGAATATGCTGAATCCGTCTTTGAGCCTATTCGAGATCGGGTGCTTCATCTGATCAAATCGCGCATTAGTCTCCGCGACACTGGGGAGATAGAATTAAAATCCTTTTCATAAGTTCTCTTGTTAGCGATTAGCTACTGGTAGTTTAAATCGTAAATGCAAGTTTAAGATCCGGGAAGACCATCATTCCTCTCCTCCCGTTAACCCGGATCTATCCCTCCCTTTCCAATATTACAATGCCGGGCCTGAATATTGCCTATCGCGCCAAACAGCCAAAATTACGCACAGTTAAAATTGTACCACTCAGATATATAGCTAATAAAATAATCCAGTTTTCCGGTAGACAATGATTGAAAGAGAGCTGCAAAACCTTCTAATAATGGCCTTGATATCATTTTCCGCAATTGCATTTGTTCTGTATTGCATTTATTTGGGCGTGCCCAAATAGAAGCTTTCAAGACGTCATCATCAACTTTAAGATGGGCTGAGCGGCATTCGATTCAAAATTATTGCGGGCGGATTCATTTGAAGCGAACTCGGACGGATTTTGGATTGCAGCAACCATCAGTCACGGCAGGCTATCCGATAATTCTTTATCCGAATCATCATTTATTAAAGATGTAATATCGTTGAGATTTTGCAGCAACTCAAGACCCGCCTGTGTCGTCTTGTAGTTCCGGTTCTCTTTCACAAGATATCCTCGCTTGGTCAGCCATTCGAGATATGACCCTGCGTTCTTAAAATTGAGGTTTACCTGGTAGACTATTCTTGTCTTACTCGATCCATTCGACTTGCAGATATCGAGAATGCTTCCGAGTATCTCCATTTTATTTCGCCGCCCCATCTTTAAGCCTCATCCGGAACTGCCGGTCATATTATTGGTGTGATCATGAATGCTGATAAAACTTTCGTAATTTTGAATTTAAGTGACCATGATGTTTTCCGGTTAAATGAATCCAAAAATGCGCGTCAATATGCAATAGGGCAAAACATAATGATTTGCACTAATTAAAGAAACTCAAGAGATGAGGAAATCCGGCAAGGGGCTTGACCCAGACTGCCTATTAAAAGAGCTAAATTATGTTGCTGTCCAGAAATTAGAATATGGCGGCCTGTTTCCCGATCCTGCCAATTGCCGCCGCCTCGCGACATACTGGAGAGCGACATGAATAAAGCGAGGCGCGAACAAAGATAGATGCATAATTCATAGCATCCGTCCGCAGAATCGGCGCACTCAAATTCGGACCAATGATAATATCATATAATATCCCAATAACGGAATATCCCAATAACGGCGCAATCATGTGCGACCCAAACTGTTGCCCGGCAATAATTCCAAGTTTTGAACAATATTTCAAGGCGTTGAACAATAGATGCACAGCACCACAGAAAATATAGAAAGCCCTCTGGACGTTGTTGTCCATTTCTCTGAAGAGGATTGGAAGCGGGCCAAATGCGACAGCTCGTGGGCCGCATCCAGTGTGATAGAAGAGCTGAAGAGGTACAAGCCGAATCCCGAGGAGTACTTTGCCACTAAGCCGCGCTGGTTGGTGAAGCCAATTCCCTGGAAAGAGAGAATCCGGTGGGAGATCGTGGGACATATCTGGACGAACGACCGCAGCATCAGATTTAGCGAGTGGTGGATCGTGAAGATTTTCCGATAAAGCCGGACCCGCGTAGATTTCGGCCAAGCAGGCCGAGCAGGTCAAGAATCCCAAGCAGTCAAGCAGTAACGCATCAAAGCATCAAAGCTGCAAAGCAGTAAAGCATCCCAAGCAAGCCGAAATCAAGGAAAACAAGGCTTGAATCCCAAAAGCTATTTGGATTTCAATTTGTTAAGCGCATCGATGATCAAGCCGTCCAAATCCGATGCCGCTTTTTCCAGATCTGCATCTCCCTGGCCCTTCAGCTTGGCGATATCCCGGCGCAGCGGACCGAGTCTTAACGCAGACACAAAATCATCCCACGGCTCCGCCATCTCCCGCAGCCGCTCCAGCTTTATTATGAGTGCATCGGGCCGCTGCAAGATGTTTGTGAGATCATGCAGTGCTCCGGCGACAGCCCTGCCGCGATCGGTCAATTCCAGATATCTGATTCTGCCGTCCAGGCGGGATTGCACCAGGCCGTGCGTCTCAAGCTCCGTGATTATGGCAGAGGTATGAGGAAAAGTGGAATCGATCCTTTTGGCAATGACTGCGGCGTAGGCAGGTTTCAGTTCGCTGATAGCTAAAATTGCTAAAACGGGCTTCTCCCGAAGGAAAAGCCGTTTTAGTTCATCCGACATGGATAGCTCTCGATGCTTCAGCCTTAAGCCGGGGCTGCGGCTGAGGTTGATGCGGAGGTTGCGGCCGATGCCGGAGTTACTGCCGGGGACTGCAAAGCCTCTGCGGGCGGCGTTATCTTGACCTGCTTGTTGAAATCATAATAAGTATCCGAGGTCTCGATAACTGCCGAAATCTTCCCCAAGCGCACAGATTCGTTGAACATCTTCATCTGGCCGGTGTTGGGGTCCAGGCCCGCGATGATCTCGGGCGTCATCTCGAACGCCATGCGGCTCTGGTATTTCACAGGCAGATAATTCTCTTTGGAGATCCAAACCAGCTTTTCTGTGGAGCCGGTGGCATTCAGCTCAGACCTGTTGATGGAAGGCATAAGCATGGGGTACTGGGTCAGTTGAGCGGCAATGCTGAACGCGGCGTTGTACAGGCTCTCGGATTCTGCGCTTCCCGTTATGACCTTCAGCTTGTAAGCGTCCATGCCCTCGATGCTCTCCGAGCCCACGATCTCGGCCTGAGAAGCATTGAAGGTATTTGCCAGAGCCCTGACCTGGTTGTTGTCGCCCTGGCCCCAGATCTCCTCAGCGGTTCGCGGGTCCAGGAGATGAGTCCATTTTCCGTCCTCGCCCTTGACGTAAGTGGAGTTGCCCATCTGGTACACATTGGCCTCGGTGGTGCTGGAATTCGCAGGCGTGCCGGGCAGCATAACCTCATTTGTGGTCGAGCCGCTGGCGCTGGCCTCAAAGCCGGAAAGGTTCACGGAGGCGAGGGTCTCGACGCTCTGCTTGACGGTTGTGGCGTTCTCGGGAGTGTCATTTATGCCCACGGCGCTGAGAACCAAGGTCTGTGATGCGGAACTCTTCAAGCTGTAGGACTTCAGGTCCTCTGCAGACTTGACAGCCAGGGTCTTGAGTTCGCCGACGCTCTTCTCGGAGCCGCTGCTGCCATTTCCGCTCGGGCTCTTATCCATGCAGCCCGAAATGGCGACAGCTACGAGCAACATAAGAACAAGTAATAATTTCTTCATGATATCATTTCCATATATTTTTTAGAGTTTTAACCGATATCCCCACAACAAGATAGAGGGATTCGGTTATATTCTTTTTCTTTTTTTGACCTCTGATGGAGATGGAGTGCATCGAATCCGGAGCCATCGGCGTCCTATTCATTCCGTGCACTCAGCCATGCATTCAGTCATTCACTCATGCCGTTTCCTTTGCCTTTACTTCGCAATGGCCGGCTTGAACTTCTCTCCGGTGATCATCTCAAAGAGTTTCATGTAAATCCTGCCGGTCTCTTCGATCACTTCCGGGGGAAGAGCAGGTATGGGCGGATCGGCGCGGCCCGCCTCGCGCTCGGAATAAAGCTGGTCTTTGTAGCCGGTCTTGCGGTAGTACTGGCGCACATACTCCTTGCTCAGGTCCACGAACTCGCCCTGCTCATGGCGGGCCTTGTCCCAGAAGCGGTCCTCGTCCGCCGTCCCGTAGACATCCACGACCATAATCTGCCGGTTCTCGTCAAAGGCCAATTCCTTCTTGCCGTCCACATGAATCAGGCCGCGGGAGGCGACGCTTCTGCCGATGTCCTCATCGATTTTGAGCACGACCTCTCTCGCATCGTCATATTCCTGAGGAGTAAGTCCGGCGATCTGCAGGGCCTCGGACTTATTCAGCAGCCGGTCGGTCTTTTCCAGCTTGGTGGAGACCTCGATGAAGGGTTCGGGCAATTGCTCGCCCGAGGTGACGACATGGCCGGAGGGAAAGCCCAGATCCTTGGCCAGGACTTTGCCTTCTTTCACCCGGTCGTAGAGGGAGCCTGCCACATACCAGCGGCAGATGAACTCCAGGGGAATGAGGTAGTTCTTGGACTGGCGGGTGATCTTGGCCGGCTGAATTATGTCCACCTTTTTGCAGATCATGCCGCTTGGCGGCCGGTACTCTAAAAAGTGGCTCTTGATGCCCATCTTGGCGGCTCTCTCAAACCAGTAAACGCCCTCCCGGCAGAGGGTCTCACCCTTAAAGGGAATGAGGCTGGGAATGACCTTGTCGAAGACGGAGATGTTGTCTGTGAACTTGAACTCCAGTCGATCGCCTAAATCGTATGCTTCCTTGACCTTGCCCTTTATCAAAAGCTTTCGTTCCATCCTCAGCCGTTATCTCAAGTAAAGATGATAATCCTTTTGCTTTTGGTGCTTGGAGCTTGCAGAAAAAGACCCTGCCGAAAAAATCGCACAAATGCTAATTTAAGAGCAAGTTGACAAATAAATCAACCGATACCGGATTTCAAGATCAATAAGCCGAAAACCCTGGCGGCCAGCAAAAAAAGGAGGATAATAGAGATGCTTACTCGAAGTCATCTCCGCCCATGCCACCCATGCCGCCGGGCATTCCGCCTGGCATGCCGCCCGGTCCGCCGGACTTGGAGGCAATGACGTCATCGATCCTCAGGATCATGACTGCCGCTTCGGCTGCGCTGTTGATGGCCTGGGTCTTGACCCGCAGAGGCTCGATCACGCCGAGCTTCAGCATATCCACCGGCTCGCCGGTGTCCATGTCCAATCCTGCGCTCTTGACGCCCTTCTCGTGCTGGCTGCGCAGAGCTACCAGGCAGTCGATCTGGTCCAAGCCTGCGTTCTCGGCCAGGGTCTTGGGAATGACTTCCATCGCATCGGCGAAGGCCTCAATGGCCAACTGCTCGCGTCCGCCGACTGTGGCTGCGTACTCGCGAAGCCTCAATGCCAGTTCAACCTCGGGTGCACCGCCGCCTGGAACCAGCATCTTGTCCTCGACAACGACGCCGACCACGCGCAGCGCGTCTTCCATAGCCCTGTCCAGCTCGTCAACGACATGCTCGGTGCCGCCGCGCAGGATGATGGAGACAGACTTTGGATTGTCGCACTCTTCGACGAAGGTCATCTTCTCGTCGCCGATCTTTCTCTCCTCGACAAGGCCGGCCTTGCCAAGGTCCTTGGCCGTCAGGTCGTGGATGCTGGTGACAACTCTGCCGCCTGTGGCGCGGGCCAGCTTCTCCATGTCGCTCTTCTTGACGCGGCGCACGGTGTAGATGCCGGACTTGGCCAGGAAGTGCTGGGCCAGGTCATCGATGCCCTTCTGGCAGAAGACGACGTTAGCGCCGGTTTTGGTGACGCTGTCTACCATGTTCCTGAGCATGGACTCTTCCTGGTCCAGGAATGCCTGCAACTGATCGGGCGAGGTGATCTCGATCTTGGCGTCGACCTCGGTCTTCTCGATCTCGATGGCTGCGTTCAGCAGTGCGATCTTGGCACCGGTGACCTTCTTGGGCATATTGGGGTGCAGCCTGTCTTTATCGATAACCATGCCGTGAACCAGCTCGGAGTCGGTGATGCCGCCGCCGACCTTCTTCTCCACGGTGATGTTGTCGGTGTCGACGCTGCCGTCCTCATCCACTACGGCCTTTATGGCCTGCACAGTCAGATCGGCCAGGTCGTCGCGGGCGGTGCCGGAGCCCTTGCCGGTCATGGCGGTGATGGCGATCTTCTTCAAGAGTGCCTCGTCCTTGACGGAGACGCTGACGCCGATGGTCTTGAGGATCTCCAGGGACTTGTCGGCTGCAGCTCTGTAGCCTGCGGCGATGACCGTGGGATGGATCTCCTGATCCAGGAGGGCCTCGGCCTGCTTGAGCAGCTCACCGGCTAATACTACGGCGGTGGTTGTGCCGTCGCCGACCTCTGCATCCTGGGTCTTGGCGATCTCTACCATCATCTTGGCAGCAGGATGCTCGATGTCCATCTCTTTAAGAATGGTGACACCATCGTTGGTGATCACGACATCACCCATAGTGTCCACAAGCATCTTATCCATGCCCTTGGGACCAAGGGTGGTCCTGACAGCACCGGCAACGGCCTTTGCTGCCATGATATTCGATTTCTGTGCCTCGCGGCCAGCGGTCCTCTGACTGCCTTCCTTGAGAATGAGTACGGGTGTTCCACCGAATTGTCCTGCCATTCATTTACCTCCAATGCGGTATTGAATCAAAGTGAGATA
>JAJRAT010000213.1 GCA_028682845.1 Methanothrix sp.
TCTCGCTTTAGCGGCGGAAGACATCCAAAAAGATCTGGACCGCAGGCGTCCCGGCCAGAGCAAGGCTTCCACGCAGAGGAAGGAAGAGGACCGCGTGGAGATCCTTTCCGGCGTCTTCGAGGGCAGGACCACGGGGACGCCCATTTCGCTCGTGGTCTGGAACAGGGATGCCAACTCCAGCGCCTACGACGCCCTGCGGGACCTGCCCCGTCCGGGACATGCCGATTATGCCTATCAGATGAAATACGCCATTCGCGACCACCGGGGCGGTGGCCGGGCCTCGGCTCGCGAGACGGTGGGCCGGGTGGCGGCAGGGGCCATTGCCAGGAAGCTGCTCGCTCAGGAAGGCATCGATATTGCGGGATACGTTGCCGAGCTTGGCGGGATCGCGGCTGAGGTCATCCCGTCCGGGATGGATGAACTGAGAGAGCGGGTCGAATCAAATCCCGTTCGCTGCCCGGACATTGTGGCCGCCCAAAAAATGCTGGAGCTTCTCGATCAGGTCCGGTCGGAGGGCGACAGCCTGGGCGGCCTGGTCGTTCTGTCTGCCGTTGGCGTACCTGCGGGCCTCGGCGAGCCGGTTTTCGATAAATTGGACGCGGATCTTGCCAAGGCGCTCATGAGCCTTGGTGCCGTCAAAGCGGTGGAGATCGGCGCAGGTTTTGAGAGCGCCCGCTTGCGCGGCAGTTCCATGAACGATCCGCTGGTCCTGGAGGGCGGCAAGGTCAAGTTTGAGAGCAACAACGCCGGCGGCATTTTGGGCGGCATCTCCACCGGGGCTGCAATCGTCTGCAGGATTGCCGTGAAGCCGACGCCTTCCATTGCCAAACCTCAAAAAACATTTGACCTCAAATCGGGCGAGGCCGCAGAGATAGAGATTCGAGGCAGACACGATCCGGCCATCCCGCCCAGGATCGTGCCCGTGGCCGAGGCCATGATGGCCCTGGTGCTGGCGGATCATCTCCTCAGGAACAGAGCCGCTCGTGTTGATGGAAAAATTTCTTGCCGCTGAGCCAAAATTTCCGGCCAGAGGTCCAAATTTTCGGCAGGCCGGACCGGCTATTCTCGGTCGGTTTTAGCTTTTTTCCAGCTCATCCTCGTCAAAAAGAAAAATCTCTTCGACGCCCGCCTGCAAGGCCCGGGCGATCTTGCAGGCCAGCTTGAGGGATGGATTGTACTTTCCCTTCTCCAGGAACAGAATTGTCTCCCGGCGCACTCCCACTTGCCTGGCCAGCTCCTCCTGGGTGAGGTCGTGTCTGGCCCTCAGCTCTTTGATGCGCGTCTTCATGCCGGCTCCACATCGCCCTTATATTTGAAGTAAGCCAGAAAGATGACGGCGCTGAGACTCATGACCCAGGCGACCGCCTCCAGCGCCGTCTGAGCAGGAAGAGCCAAAAGACCGAGATAGCCTCCTGCCAGCAGGGCTGCGAGGAATATTATCGTAACCAGCCAGGAGCAGGAAACACCGGCTGCCCAGATCTTACCCGTCCTTTCATCATGCTCCGGTTGGTCACCGGTCCACCGGCGTATCACAAATGCCAGGACGATGACCGTCGCACCTGCAATAACGATCGAACCGGCATTGTAGCCCATCACGGACAGGAGCAGGCCGACAAATGCCAGGATCGCTCCCAAAGACATGCGCATCATGAATCTATTTGTCATATTTCTCTCTCTCTTCGTGAGCATAAATCGGTCCGCCATTCGTGATCCGATCGGCTTTCGATTGGTATGATGGCGTTCTTTCTCACGTATGTTACATGATTCTAACTTTCAGGTATTTGAATGTTATCTATAACTAACATTTAGTGATTTAAACTTAACATCAGGAAGCGTGCAAAATTGCATGACCGTCGCGGAACAGCTCTCAAAAAGGATAGCTCTCCTCTCCGACCTCAGCTTTTATAGATCATAATCAGGGTAGTATAACATATGCCCAAGGAGTTTCGCACCCTCATCCCCCTGGAAGAAGCCAGATCGATCGTCCTCAGCCATGCTCCCCGTTCAGGCTTAGAAGCCGTTCCCTTGCCGGAGGCCGGGGGGCGCGTCCTGGCGGAGCGAATAGTCTCAGGCATGGATGTTCCCGGCTTTGCCCGCGCCTCTATGGATGGCTATGCAGTCCAATCCATTGACACGCTGGAAGCGAGGGAGGACAGGCCTATTTCCCTCAAGCTGGTGGGCGGCGTTCCTATGGGCGCAAAACCTGAGGTTCAGGTGGGCCGGGGCGAGGTCGCCGAGGTCTCCACGGGCTCCATGATGCCGCCTGGGGCCGATGCTGTGGTCATGATCGAATACTCCCAGGCGGAGGGCGACCGCGTCCTCGTACGCAGACCCGTTTTTGGCGGCGAAAATGTGCAGGCGGCGGGCAGTGACATCGCACTTGGCGAGGTCGTTCTCTTTCCGGGAACCAGGCTCGCAGCGCGCGAGATCGGCGTTCTGGCGGCACTTGGGCGGGAGACCGTTTCGGTCCGGCGTCTCAAAGTGGGCGTGGCCTCCACCGGCAACGAGCTGGTCCGGCCCGGCGGTCATTTGGGCTTCGGCCAAATCTATGATATCAACTCTTACACAGTAGCCGTGGCCGTGCAGGACTGCGGGGCGACCGCCATCCCGTACGGCATCCTTCCCGATGTGCAAGAGGAGATGGCAAGAGTCCTGCAGAAAATGGCATTCGAATGCGATCTCATCCTGGTGAGCGGCAGCACCTCCGCAGGAGCGGGCGACATGGTCTACAAAGTTCTGGACAGTGTGGGAGAGACGATCTTTCACGGCGTGAACCTGAAGCCCGGCAAGCCCACCATCTTCGGCCTGATCGACGGCAAGCCCAGCCTGGGATTGCCCGGCTATCCCACCAGCGCCCTGACCGTTTTCGGGGAACTGGCCGCCCCGTTCATCCGCCGGTCGCTGGGCACAAAGGCACACGGCTACAGTGCAAAAGGGCGGCTGGCCGGGCCCATTCGGACGGAAGGCCGCCAGCAGATGCTTGCGGTCGGCATCTCCCGTGATCAGGTTTACACTGTCGATAAGGGCAGCGGGTCCATCACAACGCTCGCCGGAGCAGACGGCGTCCTGGAGATCCCATCCGGCACCGAGTACCTGGAAAAAGGAACCGTCGTCGATTTGAAGCTGTACTCTGAGCTTGAAGTTCCAGATCTCGTCGTGGCCGGGGAGAACTCTGCATTCATCGAGAGGCTGGCGGAAGACCTGCCGCTGCAGATTCGGCTGATGAACACCGGCTCCCTGCGGGGAAGGATGTACCTGGAGGACGGTGTGGCGGACCTTGCTTGCGTCTCCGGCTTGACCGAGCCACCGGCGGGAACGGTTCTGATAAAGGGCTACCAACGGGAACTGGGGCTGATCTATCGGGATGAAGCGGCTTTGCAGAGCCTTGCCGGCAGCCGGATGGTGGGCTGGCACAGAGACTATTCGCTGAAATCCGTCTTTGAGCGGGTTTTGTTGGATCTTGGCATCTCGCATCCGAAATATGTGCGCGCTGCAAAAACGCATTCCTCGGTGGCGGCGGCAGTCTCCGCAGGCTGGGCGGACGTGGGATTTGGCGAGCGGGAGGCGGCAGCGGAAGCGGGGCTTCGCTTTAAACCCGTCATGAACGATGAGATTTTGTTTCTGGCAAGGCCGGGGTGGCTGGAAGATCCGGCGGCAAAATCCTTCATTTCCGCTCTTCGGGACCTTTCGCGGGATTGAGGGGCGGCTCTTGCGCCTGCTTGAGCGGCGTGAAGGTCCTCATCCTTCGCTCGTAGTAGCTGAGTGGATGGCGAATCCTCTTGCACAGCTCGTCCTCGCCCGGACAGTTGCCGTAGGTAGTCATGGTGGTGCAGGCGGGTGGCTTGTACTTCGTTCCCGAGGCTCCGGCGATGTGCTCCACCTGGTAGCGCGTCTTCTCCTCATCAAAGTCCTGGCTGGTGTTGAAGAGGGCCATGATCTCCTCGACGTTCATGTTGATCTGCAAGAGAAAGCTGACCAGGGCGAATCGCGCCGTGTGAGCCAGGTTCGTTCCCTTGGCCACATCGGCGAGCATCTTCTTGATGCAGGGTGGAAACGCGCCCTCCTCGACGGCCCCAAGGTCCGCTTTTTGCCGGGACCTGACGGCGTCCAGCTCTGCTTTTAGCGGCCCCAGATACTCGGCGAGGTCGGAGCACATTTTTTCATTCACGGGCAGTGGAAGCCCTTTCAAGACCTTCTCCCGGATGACCTCTTCCATGAGCCGTTTTAGCTCCTCCTCGGTGACGGTTAGATAGCCGTCGTCCAGGTCGCGGTTGGTCAGCTTCCACTTGGGACTATGCATCCTCGTCGCCGCCCGGATGTACTCGGCAAAATAAAGCTTCCAGGGCCCGGTTCCCCGGGGATGGATTCCTAGATCGTTTGCCAGATTCACAAGCTCCGCCTTTTCATGCTGCATCCTCTTGTAGGCGAGCTTGGCCTCGGCCAATGCGTATCGCCGCATGAGAATGGGATCGTCCAGGCATGATACCATGACCCTGGCCAGGGGATAGGAGAGAAGCTCCGTCAAATGCTCGACATCGGAATTTGCCTTTGTCTCGGAAATCGTGCCGGACAGTGCACCGGCCACCCGCTCTGCGGCGCGGCCCCGCACGCCCTTAAAAGAGGTTTTGCCGAGCAGGCTCTCCAGGGAGTAACCTAAGCCGCGAACATGCTCGGCTGCTTCTTGTGTAAAAGGGTAATCGGATATCCTCATTCCTGCTCAATGCGGGGAGCGAGAAGATAATTTATCTCGACGGACTGGCCGAGCTTGAAGTGCACGCGCAGCGGATAGTCTATGCCCATCTCCAGCGTGACCTCTCCGGCCTTGCTGATGGACTTGGACATGTCGGCCAGGTAGTCCAGCGAGAAGAGCGACCTCGCCTCCCCCGGCTTCAGGCCCAATAGCTCCGTGCCCGGGATCTTCAACTTGAGCGAATCGATGTCGCCCTTGGCTTCCATGAAGAAGCCCTCGTCCGAGACGCCCAGGATTACGTGATCGCTGACCTTCTCCGCCGCCTTCACGGCCCTGCGCAGCTCCAGGCCCGGCAGTGTCACATGGGCGGGCAGGTCCAGCTCAGGGATGCGCGGCTCCTTGCGAATGGCGGTGGGGTCGATCAGGCTCAGGGTGTAAGAGAGCGATCCCACACCGATCTTCAGCTTGTGGCTCTCTTCATCCAGCTCCAGTTGAACGTTCTCGCCTTTGTCGGCCATGCTCAAGACATCGCTCAAGCGCACCAGATCAACGCCGATTTCGCCCTGGTCGGCCTTGAAGAACTCGAAGGCCTCCGTGCCGATCTTGAGGGAGACCATAGCGACGTTTGCCGGGTCTACAGCTTTAAGTTCCAAGCCCTTTTCCGATATGGAGAACTTGACTTCGTCCACCAAAGATGAGACTGAATCGATTGCGTCGCGCAGAGTCTCTGCATTGATTACCGCCTTGAACATTCCTTCTGCCACCTCAGAGATGATGCATCATTCTTGCTTAACTTAAACTCTTCTACTTATATAATTTTTCATATTCATCTGATCTGCTGGTAATTTTATAATCCGGCATATTCTATCTCAATCTTTGCTTTTGCACCTTTCATATAATTTGGCTCGCATTTTATCCTGTTTCCGTCATACAGACAAAGCTGCCAGCCGTTAGACTTTTGCCGTCGATTGCATGGCCCTTTTAGTGCGGCCATTTCGATGATTGCCGCCGGGCCAAGAACACGAAATTCCAGCTACGCAATGCATATGCATTTGATCTGATATGTTGAATTCGATCCGTTTTATTTTATTTTTATTATTGGTATTACCTCGGCTAAATGCATTTATCCCGGCCAAAATGCATTATTCCTGCATCATTTCCGTATCCTGCCTGCATATCAACTGCATTATTCAAACGCAAATTCTATTCGTATCTTCTCCACCTGAATCTGCACTTTGTGCAGGTGAGAAAGCGCGTCGGGCTCTCATCAGCGGCTCTGGTCTGTTTCATTTCCCAGTAGGCAAGGTTGTTGCCGCATTCCGGACACTTGGCGTTGGTAGTGGGGAGAAGCTGGATATTTCCTTCCAAAATCGGCATCTCTCTCTTTTTCAATTCAGTCTTGCTGATAAAAGAGCTGGTTGCGGTCCTCGGCTTTTCAAATTTGCATTTTTTGCAGATCAACATGCCTCCTTTGGGCACCAGGACTTTGCCGCAATTGGGGCAGTATTCGGGATTGAACGCCATTACTTTCCAAGTGCTCACTCGCCATATTAAAGTTTACTAATGCCATAACGTTTGAGCGTATGAGCACGGCCATAAATGTCATCTGCCTGGATCGTCCCGGGATGCTGCGCGATATCGCAGCCGTGGTGGCGAAGCGGGGCGGGAACATCGTCTACACCCAGCTTTTTGTGGTAGAGCGGGGCGTGAACCAGGGCAAGGCATCGGTTTACATGGAGATCGACGGGCCTGCCGAAGAGGCGACGGGGATGGTAGAGGACCTCAAAGCCATGAATACCATCGTCGAGGTCTCCATTCACAAATCCTTCGAGAAGATTTACGGCTCCAGAGTGATCATCATCGGCGGCGGGGCCCAGGTGGCCCAGGTGGCGGCGGGAGCCGTCAGCGAGGCCGACCGGCATAACCTGCGCGGCGAGCGCATCAGCGTGGACACCATCCCGCTCGTCGGCGAGGATGCCATCGCCGATGCCGTCAGTGCGGTAAGCCGCCTGCCGCGTGCCTCCATTCTGGTGCTGGCCGGGGCGCTCATGGGCGGGCGCATCACGGAAGCCGTGAAGAAGCTCCAGTCGGAGGGAATTCCCGTCATCGCCCTGAAGATGGCAGGATCGGTCCCGGATCAGGCCGACCTGGTGGTGACGGACCCCATCCAGGCGGGCACCTTCGCCGTGATGCACATTGCCAGCACCGCCGTCTTCGACATCATCCGCGTGCGGGGCCGGGAGTTCTAGGGCAAATGCTCTCCGGGAAAAGGGGCGTTCTTGGAAAATGATCATGCCGCAAGAATGATCGTGATCATGTCGAAAGAAAGATTGTGATCTTGCCGCAAGAAAGATAGGGCTCTTCGCTATTTCAGGTGGCTAACTTGAAGTTATCTCGAAACGGGATCGGATGAGTGAATCAAGAAATCTGCAAGCGGGACCGCTATTCGGTTCGGTCCGGACGACTTGATCGCCTCA
>JAJRAT010000134.1 GCA_028682845.1 Methanothrix sp.
TGACTACTTCGTTTTCACTAACTCTTTTTCACTAACTCTTTTCACCAACTCCGCTCATGAAATAGATTGCTTATGTTCGAATGCGACAACAATATGACTCACGCGAACGATAAATAAAAGCTTAGCCGAACGAACGCTGATTCATCCGGGATGCGATATTCACAAAACCGAAAATAGTGGTCCAAGAACGTTTTTCCTTTTATAAAGGCCTTATAAAACGTTCATTTAAGCGTGAAAATCATTTTCAATTCTTTGTTTTCAATTTCTGTTCTTAAGAGTGTTATTACTGGAAGATCTATCTCAATGATACAATTGTTTGACTAAAGGATGAGCGATTCCTTCCCCAACGGTTTTTTCAACCGGAATTGACGCCATTATGCAGCATTTATATCTCCTAACGATTATTCCTGATCCAAATTGCTGCATTAAAATGGCCGCATTAAAATGGCTGCATCAGAATTACTGCATTAAAAAAATCGTGCAAGAAGGACGCCTTGCCTGCAATTTTTTTGATATAAACGTATCGAATGTCCTCTCTGAAGCTGAGGCCGCATGGGCAAAGAAGAAGCGGTGCAAAAATGAAGGGAGCAATGAGCCTTCGAGGGCATGAAGGGAGTAAACACTTCGGAGGCTCAGATAAATTACTTGTATTTTTAACTATTTAAATTTAATTAAATTGCTAACGACGCATTCTGCTTCAGAAATAGTCGTCGTAGTAATATCATTAGTCTCGATATTCTTGATAGTAATAAGCCGGATGTACCGCACATCGCTTGAGGCGAACAGATACCGTGTCATACGCGATCAGGGCATTATGGATCTATGGCCTGGCTGGTCTTCAAGCCGGTGCTCTGATTCAATTGGCCTCCCCCGAATGGCGGTATCTAAAAAGAAATAATAGGCGATTTAAGCCACAGATCTTATCGGGAAAGCTGAGGATGGATGAAACGTTCTTCTTTTCGTTTCGGTTTTAGCGTTGATAATCTAGTAATTATTCCTTCGTTTTGTTCAGCCTCACTTTGTTTATACCAATTTATGGAACCATGGATTTTCCATAAGCGTGTCCAACTTCTCGGAGGGCATGAGATCTCATTTATGCCATCAAATTCAGAGTCTACTGATTCTGGAAGAAAGAACGGATTTACTGAGCCAATAAATCCATCAAAAAAGGGGATTCCGAATTTCTCCATTGCTTGCTCAAAAAAAAGATCGTAGTTAGTTGTAAAAAGCTCAACAGGGTAATTGCGATTAAAGCACAAACTTCTGAGCCATTGTGCAAATTTATAATGGGGTTCGAGACTCATTGGGGGCTCGGCACCAATAATATCGCAAATAGCATGACAAATTTCAGAATCAAGGGCTTTAACAGTTTTGGCTCCTTTGATTCCACAATATTCAATTTCTTCGCTTTCGCCTATAAGTTCACGATAAATTCTGATTCGATTGAGTATCGATTCAATATCCGCATCTTTAGGCAGCTCTGATTTTATCATATCCAAAGATTCTTTAAAAGGACTCTTGATTCGCTCTGATACCTGTGTTGTTAATTCTTTTATTCCGGGAATACCGACTGCCATAGAAGTCCCTGCTCCAAAAAAGAAAGCAATCCTCCTTTTCTCAGAAACCAATTGCTCTCTTATCTCAAATGCAACACTGAGCGGATCATAAACCATAATCTCATATCCTCAATAGCCTCAAATCTTGCGATAAATAACATCAAAACCATTTAAAGAATGCGCTTTCAACAAGAAAACAGTTTCATATCAATATTTGATTTTAAATATTATTTTTATATTATGTTCTGATGTGCGGAATTGTTCAGTCCATTTATCAATTTAAAGACCTTCAAATAATTGCCAACCCGATACAACCTTGACCAAATCGATAAGATGTTTCTTTCCAGAGCAAAGCATCATTTGAAACGCGAAGATACAAATCAAAAAATAAATAATAAAAAATTGAAATTAGTTTAAGTTTTTCACTTCTTGCTCGCCATCTCCAGCAGCTTGACCGCCTGCGCCCCTGCCTCCAGGATATCCAGGTTCTTGGGAATGAGCTTGGGCTTCTTGGCGAAGGTGACGCGGAACGCATTCCCGTAAGCCTCGCGCGGCAGCCCCAGGTTCCCGGCCTGCATGAGTGCGCCGAACATGGCCGTGTTGGCGGCCTGATGTGCGCCCTTATCCGTGGCGATCTGTGTCGCGGGAACGGATATGACCTTCACGCCCTCCGGTGCCTCGAATTGCCCGGCCAGCGACTCGTAGATGATCATGCCGCCCTTCTTGACCGAAGGCGCGAACTTCTCCAGCGATGGCCGGTTGAACGCGACCAGCACATCGGGATGATCGACCACCGGCGAGCCGATGGGCTCTCCGGAAACGATCACCGAGCAGTTCGACGTGCCTCCGCGCTGCTCCGGGCCGTAATCGGGATACCAGGAGACGAACCGACCGCAGCCGAAGGCCGCCTGCGCGAGAGCAAGTCCCATGCTCAGCACTCCCTGGCCGCCGAATCCGGCGATCTTGATGCCCTTTGGCGCAAACTCGCGGTCTTTTTCCATCTCGATGCACTGCATCTCGGTGCAGCCGAAGACCCTGTCCAGAGATTCCTTGGAATAGTCGCTCTCCGCCCTTATGATCGGCTGAACCTCGGCGGATCTGTCCCTGAACTTTTTCAGGGGGAACTCTTTTTCCATCTGCTCGTTGATGAACTTGGCAATGCCCTGCGCATCCATCCTCAAGATGGTCGGACAGGGCGACAGGAACTCCACAAAGGAGTAGCCGAGCTTGTCCTTCTGAATCTGCAAAGCCTTCTTCACGGCGCGTCGGGCCTTGCGAATGTGCTCGATGTCGGAGAGGCTGACCCGCTCGATGAAGACAGGCGCTTTGAGCGTGTCCAGGATCTCGCAGATGTGCATGGGATAGCCCATGTCCCTCGGGTCGCGGCCCGCCGGTGTTGTAGCCGTGACCTCGCCGATGAGGGTCGTGGGTGCCATCTGGCCGCCGGTCATGCCGTAAACCGTGTTGTTGATGAAGAATACCGCCAGCTTCTCGCCGCGGTTGGCAGCCTGAATGGTCTCGTTGAGGCCGATGGAGGCCAGATCGCCGTCTCCCTGGTAGGCCATGACGATGGCGTCGTCCTCGGCCCGCGAGATGCCGGTGGCAATGGCCGGAGCCCTGCCGTGAGCGGCCTGCACGTGCCCGCAGTCCAGATAGTAGTAAGCGAAGACCGCGCACCCCACCGGGCTGATGACCACGCAGCGGTCCTGAATTTCCAATTCCGCCATAGCCTCACCGATGAGCTTGTGCAGTATTCCGTGGCCGCAGCCCGGACAGTAGTGCGTAGCCGTGGGAGCCGCCCCGCCCTTGCGCGGGAACGTCGCGTAAATTCCCGGATGTCCGCCGATAACCTTCTCTTTGGCCGCCATTTTAAGCCACCTCCTTGATCTTCTTGACAATGTCGTCCAACTGAATCAGGTTTCCTCCGTAGCGGCAGACCAGCTCCACCGGCTGGCAGCCGCTGTAAAGGCGAATGTCCTCTCGCATCTGGCCGTTGCTCATCTCTACGGAAATGAACTTGCAGCCTTTATCCGCCAGGCGGCGAATCTCCTTTTCCGGGAACGGGAAGAGTGTGATGGGCCGGAAGAGACCGGCCTTGATTCCCATCTTTCGAGCCGCGTCAACCGCCGAGCGGGCAATCCTGCTGCTGATGCCGTAGGAGACCAGAACAACCTTGGCATCATCCAGCTTGTAGCCGTCCCAGGCCGCCTCGTTCTCCTTGATGCGCCGGTACTTCTCCTGCAGCTTGTAGTTGTGCTGTTCCATCTCGTCGAAGTTGAGGGCGATGGATGTCACTAAATTTCCCCTCGTCTCCGCCTTTCCCGCCACGGCCCAGGTGGTGTCGATCTTGTGCTCCAGTGCCGTCTCGGGGAACTTGAGCGGCTCAACCATATGCCCCAGCACGCCGTCCGCCAGGACGATGGCAGGATTGCGGTACTTGAAGGCCAGCTCGAAGGCTTTCATGGTGAAGTCGCACATCTCCTGCACGCTTGCCGGCGCGAGCACGATGTTGTTGTAGCAGCCGTGCCCGCCGCCCTTGCAGGCCTGGTTGTAGTCCGACTGCTCCGGCCCGATGTTGCCGAGGCCCGGCCCCGCCCGACAGATGTCCACGATGACGCAGGGAAGCTCGGCCCCTGCGATGTAGGTGATTCCTTCCTGCTTCAGGCTCATGCCGGGTCCTGAAGAAGCCGCTAAAACCCTGTGGCCTGCGGTTGCCGCGCCGTAGACCATGTTGATGGCCGCTTCCTCAGACTCGGCCTGCACGAACTTGCGGTCAACCTTCGGGAAAAACTTGGAAGCTTCGTGAAGTATCTCGCTCGCCGGGGTGATGGGGTAACCGAAGAAACAGTCGCAGCCAGCATACATGGCCCCGACGATCACTGCACTGTTCCCTGCCACTAACTGAGATGCCATTCTTAATTCTCCTCTCCTTTCTCCTTCTGAGGCACATGCACCTCAATGGCCAGCGGCTCGGGACATGTGTAGTAACAAGCGCCGCAGCCTATGCATCCGTCTCCTTTGTAAACTGCAAAATTGTATCCGCGGTCGTTAAGCTCCTCGCTCATCTTCAGGACATCGGCGGGACAGGCCAGCAGACACCGCTCACATGCCTTGCACTCCAGTGCGTTTATGACCGGGTAGGGCTTGTCCTTATCCCTGATATCAACGCGCTTGATCTTGCCGCTGATGGTCTTGGGAAGCTCCTCAACAAACTCGATGATCCTCGGATACTTGTAAGGCGCTGTGACCTTCTTGACGTGGTCTTGCAGCTCCTTCTTCAGCTCCTCGGAAGCCGCAAATCCCTTGGTCAGGACGATAGTTGCCTTGACCACCTGTCCGCGGATGGCATCAGGCACGCCGGTGATGGCCACCTCCAAGACGGAAGGATGCGACATCAGGGCGGACTCCACCTCGAAAGGTCCCACGCGGTAGCCGGAGCTTTTGATCATGTCGTCCGTGCGCCCGACGAACCAGAAGTAGCCGTCTTCATCCCTCCAGGCCGTGTCTCCGGTGTGATAGTAGTCATCGTGCCAGGTGTTCTTGGTCTTATCCGGGTCGAGGTGATAGTCGGTGAAGAGGCCGACGGGCTTGCCCTTTTCCGTCTTGATCACGATCTCGCCTTCCTCTCCCACCTCGCACTCCTTGTCGTTCTTGCCGATGAGGACGATGTCGAATCCCGGCGCGGGCTTGCCCATTGAGCCGGGCTTGGGCGTCATCCAGGGATAGTTGGCGATGCAGACCACGGTCTCCGTCTGGCCGAAGCCCTCCATCAGCTTGAGGCTCGTGGTCTCCAGGAACTTCTCGTAAACCGACGGATTGAGCGGCTCTCCTGCCGTCACCGCGTACTTGAGGTTGGAGAAATTGTAGCGAGACATGTCGCTCTTGATCATGAACCTGAAGATGGTAGGCGGCGCGCAGAAGGTGGTGACTCCGTACTTGACCATCTCGTCCATCATCCGGCCCGCATCGAAGCGGTCATAATCATAAACGAAGACCGCAGACCCTGCCAGCCACTGGCCGTAGATCTTGCCCCAGGCGCACTTGGCCCAGCCCGTATCGGCTACCGTGTAGTGCAGCCCGTCATCCTCCACATTCTGCCAGTACTTGGCGGTGAGGATGTGGCCCAGTGGATAGGTCTGATCGTGCTTGACCATCTTTGGGTATCCCGTGGTTCCGGAGGTGAAATAGGCCAGCAAGATGTCGTCGTTCTTGGTGGCCTCAGCACCTGTGGGCCGCGCAAAATTCGGCGATGCCGCCTCAAGCTCCAAATCAAAATTGATCCAGCCCTCTCGCACGAGATCTTTGTTTCCCACCAGGGCCTTTACCAGCGGCACATCGCCCAATTGGAGATGAGCGGCATCAAACTCGCCGGGAACGCCGTTCTCGCCGATGCACACGATCATTTTCAGGTCGGCTTTCCTGATGCGGTAGACGAAGTCCTTGGCCTTGAGCATGTGCGTCGAAGGAATCGAGATTGCGCCGATCTTGTTCAGGCCCACCATGCAGACCCAAAACTCCCAGCGGCTCTTGAGAGTGAGCATGACCGTGTCTCCCTTCTTCACACCGTATTGCACAAAGAGATTGGCGGCCTTGTCGCTGAGAGTCTTCAGCTCTCCGAAGGTGATGATCTTCTCTTCCCCGTTATCGTTGCACCACACCAGGGCGCGCTTTCCGGGATTTTCCGCCGCGTAGGCGTCCACCACATCATAAGCAAAATTAAAATTCGCGGGAACGATGATCTTCAAATTCTCTTTGAATTCATCGTACGATTTAAAATCAACCCGCGAGACGAATTTGGGTAATAAAGACGACATTTCTTAAATCCTCTTTCCAAGTGCTACATGACCACTGCCAGCAATTTCACCGGTTTGTCATTCAAGGCTTCCATGATATGCTTATACGACGAATCGAAGAATATGGAGTCGCCTTCGTTAAGTATGATCTCGTTCTCGTTGATGGTCAGCTTGAGGGCACCTTCGAGCACATACTCAAACTCCTGCCCGGAGTGGGTGTAGGGCCTGGGTTTGTCTTTCTTGGGATCGATGGTGACGATGAAGGGTTCCGCTTTCTTGTGAGCAAATTTCCCGGCCAGGCTCTGGGAGTGGTACTCTTTCCTGTGCTCTACCTCCACCGCCTCTCCCTTTCTGGTGACGGTGAAGATATTCATCTTGGACTCTTCGCCGGTTAAGATAAGTCCTAAATCCACATTCAGCTTTCGCGCGATGCCGATGAGGATGCTGGCGGGAATGTCCAGCCTTCCCTCCTCATAGCAGTTATAGGTCTCAACCGGCACTTTGAGGTGCTGCGCCATGTCCACGGGCTCCACCCGATTCAGCTCCCTCAGTTCACGCAGGCGTGAACCGATTTCATCAAGCTTCTCCGTCATGCTCATTCCTCAACGCATCCTAACTTATGGCCTTTGGTCCAAATCAGACCTCCGGCTTTGGGGCTATGCAGGATTGTGACTGCCTCATATGCATATTTTAATCTATCTCCGAAGAAGGCTTTTTTGGGACATGACCGCTTTTTGCGGCAGATCGGAAGGCAGATTTGATTCGTGAGATTTGCTCTTAAAAATCCTCATAATTAAATATTGTAAAA
>JAJRAT010000196.1 GCA_028682845.1 Methanothrix sp.
AACCAAGATTCGGATAATCCGGCAAGGCAGTGGATGCAAGCCTATGAGAAGCAGCTTCGGGACCATCTGGATGATTTGATCCTCACAGCTCCCTGGCTTGATGTTCAACTCTCTGGGATGATCAGCTCTCCCATCCACTCTCCCGTTGAAGAGGGTCTCACACATGGCTCAGCCGAACATGCATCAATGCTTGGCGAATTGCAGGCCGAACTGCTCGGACTTGACAGCATTCCATCGCTTAAAGAGATCCCAGAGACGGCAACGTTGCTCATGCCCAAGATTGACCGGATCATCGGCAGTCTCCAGGGCGAAGAGCACCGGGACGAGAGAGAAAGGTTACTCCAGCTTGGACAGATGATCACAGAGGCCGGGAACCGTGCCGGGCAGAGGATCGCATCCATCGAGAAGCTTGTACTCGAATGCAGCGAGCTGGCTGAAATAAAATACGACTTCCTTTTCGATGAGTCGCGTCGGCTTCTTGCCATCGGGTACAACGTCGACGACCTCAGACGTGATGAGAGCTGCTATGATCTACTGGCATCCGAGGCAAGACTGTCCAGCTTCGTTGCCATCGCTCAAGGGAATTTGCTGCAAGAGCACTGGTTTGCCCTGGGCCGCATGCTTACCATCGCCGGCGGAGAGCTGGCTTTGCTCTCCTGGGGTGGAACTATGTTCGAATACCTCATGCCGCAGCTGATCATGCCTGCTTATGAGAACACCCTCTTAAGCCAAACATGCAGAGCGATTGTCCGGCGACAAATCGAATACGGTGAACAGCGCGGAGTTCCCTGGGGCATCTCGGAGTCGGGCTACAACCTGACGGATGTCAACCAGATTTACCAGTACCGCGCCTTCGGAGCGCCCGGCCTGGGATTTAAGCGCGGGCTGATCGAAGATCTGGTGATCGCACCTTACGCCTCGGCCCTGGCCCTGATGGTGGAACCGGCAGAGGCATGTTCCAACCTGGAGAGAATGGCTGCCGATGGCTATCTTGGTAGATATGGTTTCTACGAGGCGATTGATTTTACACCATCGCGTCTTTCTCGGGACGAGACACATGCAACTGTGCAGTCCTTCATGGCCCACCACCAGGGCATGAGCTTCCTGGCTCTGGCTTATGTGCTTTTGGACCGGCCCATGCAAAGAAGGTTCATGGCCAACCCGATCTTCCAGGCGGCGGATCTTCTTCTCCAGGAGCGGGTTCCGATGGCCATGCCCTTCTATCCCCATGCCTCCGAGGTTGCGTCATCGATCTGGAGGGCGGGCATGCCGGATTGGCGCGAGTCTCTGCGGGTCGTCGATGATCCGAACACCATGCGTCCTGAGGTGCACCTGCTCTCTAACGGCAAATACAGCGTAATGGTCTCCGGTTCCGGCAGCGGCTACAGCAAGTGGAAGGAGATCGCGGTCACTCGCTGGCATGCCGACCCCACCCGCGACAATTACGGCATGTTCTTCTATATCCGTGACCAGGACAGCGGCGAGTTCTGGTCTGCCGGATACCAGTCGGTGCTCAAAGGCTCTGAGACATACCAGGCTATATTCCGGGGATCGAATGCAGAGTTCCGAACAAAGGTCCATGATATTGATACCTGTGCAGAAGTCGTCGTCTCACCTGAGGACGATGTCGAACTGCGCAGCATCAGCGTAACTAACCGATCCGAGAGAAGACGAAAAATAGAGCTGACCAGCTACGCAGAGGTCGTCTTGACGACCCAGGCTGCAGATGCGTCGCATCCCAATTTCAGCAACCTCTTTGTTGAAACGGAGATCGTTCGCAAGAGATCTGCGATCCTCTGCACTCGTCGACCAAAGTCGAAGGACGAGAAGCCGCCCTGGATGCTGCATCTGATCGCTGCGGAGAAGATCGCGGTCGACGAAATATCTTATGAGACAGACCGCTCAAAGTTCATAGGCCGCATAAGAACTGCCGCAGATCCTGCGGCTTTGGCGGAGTATGCGGACCTTTCGAATAGCGAAGGGTCCGTCTTGGATCCAGTCGTTGCCATCAGGTGCATTGTCACCATCGATCCCGGAGAGACGGCCAGGGTGAACTTCGTCACAGGCATTGCAGAGACGAGGGATGCCGCCATGTGGCTGATCGATAAATATCACGACGCGGCAATGGCGGACCGCGTCTACAATCTGGCCTGGACTCATAACCAGATGATCATGCAGCAGCTCAACATCTCCGAGGACGATATTCTGCTCTATGAGCGCCTTGCCGGAGCCATAATCTACCCAAGCCCTACCTGGCGCGCCAGCCCGAGTGTTCTTTTGAGCAACCGCAGCGGCCAGTCGGGCCTATGGGCTTACAGCATATCAGGCGACCTGCCGATTGTACTGCTGAAGATCGGAGATCGATCATACATCGAGCTGGCGCGCCAGCTCCTGAGGGCTCATGCTTACTGGCACATGATGGGTCTGGCCGTAGATCTGGTGATCTGGAACGAAGACAGCTCGGGATACAGACAGCATCTTCAGGAGGATATTATGGCCTTGATCTCCTCTTGCACCGAATCCGGCACTCTGGACCGGCCTGGCGGTGTCTTTGTTCTGCGGGCGGATCAGATATCTGACGAGGCCAGGGTCCTGATACAGGCCGTGGCCAGAGCCATCTTCACAGACGGCCAGGGAACTTTTGAGGAGCAGCTCGAACGCAAGAGCTGTCTCCTGGTGGCCGTTCCGTCTTTGAAGCCAAAAAAAGCTGTTCGGATTGAGAACTACGAGGCGATTGAGTCTTTAGGCCGGGATCTGATCTTCTTCAACGGCCTCGGCGGGTTCACACAGGACGGACGAGAGTATATAATCCGAACTGCTCCAGGACAAACGACCCCGGCCCCCTGGTCGAATGTGATATCCAACCCCCATTTCGGGACTGTAATCTCCGAAAGCGGCGCAGCATATACCTGGAGCGAGAACTCCCAGCAATTCCGCCTCACTCCGTGGTATAACGATCCGGTGAGCGACATCAGCGGCGAGGCCTTGTACATCCGTGATGAGGAGAGCGGAGCATTCTGGTCGCCCTCGGCTTGGCCGACGCAGGGGATGACTCCTTACAGTTGCAGGCACGGATTCGGCTACAGCGTTTTCGAGCACAAAGAGGGCGGGATTGCATCCGAGCTGTGGGTATATGTGGCGGTAGACGCTCCCCTGAAGTTCAGCGTTCTCAAGCTCCGCAATGAGTCGGGCGTGTCCCGCAGGCTGTCTGTGACCGGCTACATCGAGCTGGTGCTGGGTGAGATGCTTTCCAAGACGGGGATGCACATTATCACACAGATCGATCCCAAGACCGGAGCCATCTTTGCCAGAAATCCGTACAATACTGATTTTCCCGGAAGGATAGTCTTCCTGGATGTGAACGAGGAAGCGGGCAGCTTCTCCGGGGATCGGACCGAGTTCCTGGGCCGAAACGGCCAGATAGCTCGCCCTGCCGCTCTGGCGCGGGAGCGGCTCTCCAACAGAGTAGGTGCTGCCATGGATCCATGCGCCGCCATGCAAGTTGGGATTGATCTGGCAGACGGGCAGGAGCATGAGATCGTCTTCACGTTCGGCGTCGGGCGAGACTCCAACGATGCTCGCAGCTTGATTTCTCGTTTCCGCGGTGCGGGCCCGGCCAGAAGTGCTCTTGAGGCGGTGTGGAGCTACTGGAACCGCACCCTTGGCGCGGTACATGTGGAGACTCCGGATAAAGCCCTCGACGTGCTTGCGAACGGCTGGCTCCTCTACCAGACGCTTGCCTGCCGCATCTGGGCGCGCAGCGGATACTATCAATCAGGCGGAGCATTCGGCTTCCGCGACCAGTTGCAAGACGTGATGGCGCTGATATATGCAGAGCCGCAATTAGCCAGAACGCATCTGCTGCAGTGTGCCGCCCACCAGTTCCTGGAAGGAGACGTTTTGCACTGGTGGCATCCACCCTCCGGACGCGGCGTGCGCACTCACAGCTCCGACGATTGTCTCTGGCTGCCGCTGGCGGTGCACCGATATGTCACAGCCACGGGAGACACCGGCGTGCTTGACGAGCGCATCAATTTCATCGAGGGCAGGCATCTGAAAGCCGATGAAGAGGCAAATTACGACCTTCCCACGAGGTCAGAACAGTCCGGCACCCTTTACGAACACTGTGTCAGAGCTATCAAGAACGGTCTTTCCTTTGGCGGCCACGGTCTGCCCCTCATGGGTTCAGGAGACTGGAACGACAGCATGAACCGCGTGGGCTATCAGGGCGTCGGCGAGAGCATATGGCTCGGCTTCTTCCTGTATTATGTGCTCATGAAGTTCTCCGAGATCGCCCTCCTGCGTGGCGATTCGGCCTTTGCCGGTCAATGCAGCAGCGAGGCCGCCGATCTGCGCCGGAAGATCAGAGAGTTCGGGTGGGACGGTCATTGGCATTTGCGCGCCTACTTCGATAGCGGAGCGACCCTTGGGTCCGCCACCAACGCGGAATGTCAGATCGATTCCATCTCCCAGAGCTGGTCGGTTCTATCCGGTGCCGGGGATCCGGAAAGATCGAAGACTGCCATGGAAGAAGTCGACCGCCTTCTGGTCAACAGAGATGCTTCGCTTATTCAGCTCCTGGACCCGCCCTTCGACAAGTCCGACTCTGATCCCGGCTATATCAAAGGCTACATTCCGGGAGTGAGAGAGAATGGCGGTCAGTACACCCATGCGGCCATTTGGGTAATTATGGCTTTTGCAGCTATGGGCGACCACGCCCGGGCCTGGGAGCTATTGTCTCTCATCAATCCTCTGAATCACGGCTCGACCCCGGAAGAGGTTAGGATTTACAGGACAGAGCCCTACGTCGTCGCTGCAGATGTCTATGCATGCCCGCCGCACACCGGGCGCGGAGGATGGACCTGGTACACCGGAGCTGCGGGCTGGATGTACCGCCTCATAGTGGAATCGCTGCTCGGACTGAGGCTGGATGTTGACCGGCTGATCTTTTCTCCCTGCATTCCGGCGGACTGGCAGTCGTTTCGCCTGCATTACCGCTACCGTGAGACGTTCTACCACATCACGGTTACGCAGTCGGGGCCGGGCCGTGAGGCGGTCGGCGTGAAGGTTGACGGCCAGGTGCAAAGCGACGGATCAGTCCATTTGGTCGATGACCGGAGGGAGCATTTCGTAGAGATTAAAATGGGCGAAGGTGTAATGGACGAATGGACCGCGGACGGAGGACTGTAAGTTGAGGTGCGGATGAGTTCTCGGCTTTTTGGTTGTCAATATTATCTGCAAATATAAACGATCCGCACCATTTTTTTATGCGAATTTTATATGCGAATTTGGCCGTTCCATCGAATCGAACCACTCGCTTGCACCATCCTCCTGTCGCTTCTTTGGATTTACTTCTCGATCAACACTATATGCCTCTCGAAGACTCTTTAAGGCCACTTCGATCCCCTGATTTTGAGCCTGCAAGCTGCTCTAAGACCGCATGGTGCAGATCCTCTGGATCTTAGCTATCGGTTCGGATGAGGTCGATGTGGTTTTTGGCATCACTTTGCATAGCGAGGCTTCGTGTTCATACAATTTATGTATTTGAAAATTTGGGTACCAAAATCTTCTTATGCAATAACATCCTATTATGATTAGATTCAATAATGGAGGAACAAAAAAATGGCAAATGATAGAATAGAGACGGCAAAAGCTGATACGAAGAAAGTAATGTCTGACATAGGGAACAAGATGGCACATGCAAAGGCCGACTTAAATGCGGATGTGGAAAAGGTCAAGGCCAATTTCGGGCATGACGAGGTCGAGAAGAAGGCGGCTTACGCAAAAGCTGACATAAAGGCCGGTGCCGAGAAAGCGAAGGCTGATGTCGAGAACACGATGGCACATGCAAAAGCCGATGTGGAGAAGGCGAAATCCGACATAGGAAAAAAGATGGATGCTGCACTGAAATAGACAATGACGAGCACCATTATTATCAATATTTAGGGACGTGTTGGAATGGCAGATTTACTATATTTGGCGGTAGTGTTCTTCGTAATAGCACTGATACTTGGTGTATTGGGAGTGCGAGGCGCAGGCATATCGATGGAGATCGCCAAATGGCTGATAATCGTATTCATTATTCTGGCAGTATTAACGCTGGTATTGGGCGGCTCATTCCACCTGCTGGTATTGCCACTTGTAATCTAGGATTGCCGATTATTTGCCCTAAAGGCATTATGGTTAATGCTTAGAGGCAGGGCAACAGGCGAGAATCATAGCGATAGCATGGAAAAATAGCGATCACATGGAAACGGAGTTTTTGAAATGAAAAAAATATTAGTGGCCATGCTCATTGCCACGATGATGATGCTGGCTCTAGGTGCAGCAGAGGATGCAGTGAAATCTACGACAACGACGACCAGCACCACACCCGGCCCCGATGTTACCAAATCAACTACAACTACAACCAGCTCAGCACCAGGTTCCCATGCTTCCAATTCAACAACAACCACGACCAGCTCGACTCCTTCCGCCGAGCCTACAAGTACGACTAAATCAACGACTACGACTAGCTCGACTCCTGGCTTCGAGGCAACATTTGCAGTAGCCGGGCTTCTGGCAGTAACCTTCGTAGCTCTGAAGAAAAAACGTTAAGGTACCTTGTTTTTTGTATTCCAAAAGACAACGTGTGGTTTAGGTGAGACAGATTATGATAAGAAAACTTATAAAAATATTGTTCCTGCTCGGGACTGTCATCCCCTTCTTGTGCCTGGTGAAAAAGATGCACAATCACCACCACAAGGAAAAATAATCAATTTTTAGCTGTCGGTAAAAAGCGCAAATAGGATAGCTAATTGTGGGAAAGACCTAGATTTGAATAGACTAATAACAGATTGGGGTGAATCATTTGAAGAAAGAAGAATTTATGCGGCAGATAGAGGGCTGCAAGCTTTCCGAGAGCTTTGATCAACGTCTTTTGGATAATGCTTCCGAGATGTTCGGCAAATGGGGTATGACCACACAATTGGACGAGAAGGAGCACCTTTTTGAAAGCTCTGGACTCGCACCAAAGACCGAAGACA
>JAJRAT010000130.1 GCA_028682845.1 Methanothrix sp.
ACGGTTTTAATCGCCGCCTTGACCTTCTCCATCGTGCTTGGTTTGATCTCTTTCAGTCCGTGGGCGCTCTCCGCATGGACCTGGATATGTTCCATCAATTCTTTTTCTGTCTTGGCTTTTACTTCAAAGCCGCAGGTCGGCACTACATCCTTGCAGCAAAACATCTTATATTCTTCATCCGGCATGGCAACGCACCTCCGACAAGATTGTTTTCATTGTATTATTGAATTCTTAACAAATAAAGATTATGGAAAATCGGACTTTAAAATAGCAACAAAAATAAAAACAGCCTAAGAAAAACTTAGGCAGATCTCTTTACGGGCGGCTTCAACAGCACGAACGCGACAATGATGCCTATTACCGCAAGACCGGCCACGATCAGGAAGAAGGGCTGATAGCCTCCCATGAGGTCCTTGGCCTGGGCAGAGACTATGCCGCCGATTGCAGCGCCAATGCCGTATGCAGTAAAGACCAGTCCGTAGTTCTTGGCGTAGTCTTTCATTCCGAAGAAGCTTGCCGTTGCAGTGGGTGCAATAGCCAGCCAGCCGCCCAGGCATCCCCAGAGCAGGGCAAAGGCTATGGTGTACATGGTGACCGATGTGTAATTGGTATAGAGCAGCAAACAGGCCACGATGATCAGCACATAGGTTACTATTGCCGTGTTCTTCGGAGTCAGCTTATCCGTGAGCGTCCCGAAGATGGGTCTGCCAAGTCCGTTGCACAGGGCGAAGGGGAAGGTCAGGCTGGTCATCAGCGCGCCGGCTGCAGCAACTGCCATGCCTGCACCGGCTGCCACTTCAAGCCCCACAGGCTTTGCGATTCCGATGGCGGTGAGTCCGGCGAGAGAGCCGATGGTATAGCATAACCATAAGCCGTAAAATGATGGATTCTTCTGCATCTCGCTGCGCATGAAATCGACTTTTGCCGCAGCACCCGGTTTTGGTGCAGGTGCCGTCCAGCCGGCGGGACACCATCCGGCCGGTGGGACCACGAGAAGCTGGGAAAGTACGACGGTTATAATGAAGAAAGCAATGCCGAAGATCTTTAAAGCGCTCATCACTCCGCCATAATTGGCGACCAAGAAATCGCTTATCGGAGCAATCAAGGCAGCCGAGAATCCGAAGCCGAGTACCGTTAATCCTACCGCAAGTCCGCGTTTATCCGGGAACCATTGCGCTGAGACGGCAATTGGACAGCCGTAAGCTATGCCGACGCCCACACCGCCGATAATGCCGTACAGGATGGCGAGCATAAGCGGCGAGGTGGCGAATGAGGCGGCGATCCAGCCGATTCCCACAAGCGCTCCGCCTGCCATGCACACTTTTTTCGGACCCATCTTCTGGATGTAAGGCCCGGCAAGAGGCATGGTAAGCGCGAACAACAATAAGAACACAATAAATGGCCAAGTCATATCCATTGCGCTTGCCGTTAAGCCCAAGCTCTTGTAATAGGCAGTTAACGGCACTCTTATAACACCATATGCATAAATGGCACCGAGACAAAGCTGAATAACCATGCCCACGATGACCAGGACCCATCGTCCTGACTCTGCGGGCATGCCTAATACCTTAATATTATCAGCCATAGCTAAACCCCTCCTGGTTAATATTCGTATATTCTTATTCGCTACTTAAAATTAATAGATACTCAATAAATTCCATAGATATCGATAAGTTCAACTTGCAAATCCCTCCATGCCCCTTACCCTTGAAGGATTATTCAACGGCTTGACGGTATTTTGTTTCTCATATATTTAAATTTGGCGGCAATTATGGCTATTATACATTATAATATTAAGAAAATTACAGCTACATGCCTTTTCTTACTTGAGTCAATTCGATATCATTAGCGTATTGGCACATCAACAATTATGATTAAATAAACTATTTTCTTTAAACATCAATCATATTAAATGTCCATATTTTAGTATCATCTTTAATGGTAATCTCTTTTAATGATGATGGCAAATAACGAGGGAGGTGGTTCTAATATGCTCAAGGCCAACCCCAAGACTTCATGGAACGATACTGAAATTATGCCCAGGATTTCGGCAACCGCTTACGTGGACGATTCCGCCGTGCTCATCGGCGACGTTCGCCTCGGAGAACGGGTTTATGTGGCTCCCTGCGTCTCGCTGCGAGCGGACGAGGCGCACCCCATCATCATCGGGGATGAATGCAACATTCAGGATAGCGTCGTATTTCACGGCCTGATGGGAAGCTCCATCGAGCTGGGGCGACAAGTATCCATTGCCCACGGCGCAGTGATTCACGGGCCGCTGAAGATCGGCGACGAGAGCTTCGTCGGCTTCAACTCCGTGGTTCACGCCTCAACACTTGGCAAGAAGTGCTTCGTCGGCCACGCTGCTGCGGTCATCGGAGTCAAGCTTGCCGACGGCAAATTCGTGCCGCACGGCGCAGTGATAACCTCGCAGGATATGGCCGATGCCCTGGGCCCGGTGCCCGAGAATTTGCTGCATTTCAACGAAGAGGTTGTTCACGTCAACAAGGAGTTCGCGGCAAGCTATGGAATCCGGAAGAAATCCTGTGCCGGAGACTGACCGGACTCATGCAATTTCGCCAATTTTTTTATTTGACGGCATTTTAAGATTGCCAGGAGTTCCTCCCCTTTCGGAGAAGAAATATATACACCCGTAGCGTTATCACCCGAATCAGCTTTAGGATTAGCTTTAGGTGATTGTAAAATGGGCAAGATCAAAGCAGGCGTCTTAGGTGCCACCGGCGCCGTGGGACAGCGTTTCATTGAAGGACTGGCGAATCATCCTTGGTTTGAGCTGACCAGCCTCGCAGCATCGGAGAGATCCGCGGGCAAGAAGTACAGCGTGGCTGCCAAGTGGCGGCTGGAGAGCGAGATGCCCGCCGAGATCGGGGAGATGACCGTCGTCAACGTCGACCCGCGAGAGGTTGATGCCGATATAGTCTTCTCGGCCCTTCCGGCAGCCGATGCCATGACCGTAGAGCCCGCTTTTGCCGCAGCAGGCTGCGCCGTGGCCAGCAATACCAGCTCTTACCGCATGGTGGACGATGTGCCCCTTCTCATACCGGAATGCAACTACGAGCACCTGGATATCATAAAAGTGCAAAGAGAGAAGCGCGGCTGGGACGGCTATCTCACCACCAACCCCAACTGCACCACAGTCATGTTCACATTGCCCCTAAAACCGCTCATGAAGTTCGGGATCAAGAGCGTTCACGTGGCCTCCATGCAGGCTGTGAGCGGAGCCGGCTACGACGGCGTGCCGTCCATGGCAATCCTCGGCAACGTGATTCCCTACATCGGCGGCGAAGAGGAGAAGGTCGAGACCGAGCCCCAGAAGATTCTAGGCCACTTCGACGGCGAGAAGATCGTCAACGCCGACTTCAGCGTCTCGGCAAGCTGCCACCGCGTCCCGGTCATGGACGGCCACACCGAGGCTGTCTGGGTGACCATGAGAGACAATCCCACCCCCGAAGAGGTCAAAAAGGCCATGCTCGAGTTCGATCCGGGCCTGGGAGATCTGCCCACCTCGCCTAAAAAAGCGATCATCGTCAAGGATGAGGTCGATCGGCCCCAGCCAAGGCTGGACCGCGGTCGAGGCAACGGCATGTCCGTATCCGTGGGACGCATCAGATCGGGAATTCGGTTCATCTGCATGGGTCACAACACCGTTCGCGGCGCTGCCGGAGCCAGCATTCTCAATGCCGAGCTGCTGGTGAAGAAAGGCCTGCTTTAAATGCTGATTGTAGCCTGGGAGACCACGGCAGCCTGCAACCTGTCATGCAGCTACTGCCGTGCCTGCGCAACGGCACAGCCGCAGCCGGATGAGCTTAGCACTGCCGAGGCGCGCTCGCTCGTCGACAGCATCGCGACCTTGCAGCCCATGCTCATCCTGAGCGGCGGCGAGCCGCTGCTTCGACCGGATATCTTTGAAGTGGCAGCTTATGCAGTGTCCAGGGGCCTGCGCGTCTCATTGGCCACCAATGGAACTCTTCTGTCGTCCGAAATGGCGGATAGGATCGCGGCTGCGGGGATCACCCGGATCAGCATCAGCCTGGACGGAGCGACGGCGCAGGGCCACGACCGCAGCCGCGGCCCGGGAAGCTTTGCCGCATCCATGCGTGGGATCGAATGCCTGAAGGGCAAGGTCGATTTTCAGATCAACTTTACCATCACCAGAGAGAACGAAGCGGATCTGCAAAGCATCTTCGACCTGGCCGAGTCGATAGGGGCAAAGGCCGTTCATTTCTTCTTCCTGGTTCCCACGGGTCGCGGACGGGAGGAGGACCTGATCTCGGCGGAGCGGCAGGAGGAGCTTTTGCGGCTCATCGACCGGGAGCGTGGGGCGAGGAAGTTGGAAATTCAGGTCACCTGCGCTCCTCAGTATGCTCGCATCGCCAAGAGCGGCCAAGGGAGGCGAGGCGGCGGAGGATGCCTGGCCGGCAAAAATTTCGTCTTCATTTCCCGGATCGGTGAGGTCTATCCCTGCGGCTACCTTCCCCTGCGGGTCGGCAGCATTCGGCAAAAGAATTTTATAGAGATCTGGGAGAGTTCACCAGTGTTGCTGGCACTCCGGAAAAGGGAACTCAAGGGCAAATGCGGTGAATGCGGCTACAGGCAAGTGTGCGGCGGCTGCCGGGCCAGGGCGTATGCTGAGAGTGGAGACTTCCTGGGGCCGGACACGCTGTGCAACCTGTCGGTGTGATCATGGACGAGATCGATCGCAAGCTGCTCGCGGTTTTGCAGGAAGGATTTCCTCTGACCTCACGGCCCTATCGAGAGCTGGGCGATGTCGTAGGCGTGGCCGAGCCGGAGGTCATGGCTAGACTTGCAGCGCTGCAAAAGGAGGGCCTGATTCGGAGGATCGGACCGATTCTCGATCTTCGCAAGATGGGATTGGCCGGGATGCTGGCCGCTTGCCTGGTGCCGGTCGAGGAGGCGGATGAGGTGGCCGGGATTGTGAGCGAATATCCTGAGGTCTCGCATAACTATTTGCGGCCCAATGAGAGCGGCTACAATCTGTGGTTCACGGTCTCCGCTCGCGAGGACCGGATCGACGAAATCTTGCGGGAGATCGGCGAGAGGACGGGGCGAAAGCTGCTGATTCTGCCCACGGGAAAGATCTTCAAGATAGGCGTAAAGTTTGATATAATCTGATCAGATTTTAATACAATTAAATAATACTTTATTTGAATTCGCAATTCATAATTTCCAATTCATAGTCTATAACTAATAATATTAAATTAATACTTTATACTTCATAATTTGTTTGCATCTGAAACATTTGATATACTAGAAATAGCAAAATCCCCTGAGGCAAGCCTTGTGGTTGATGCCCGGGATCTTGCGAGGGAGACAAGAAAACATGGCAAAACTCGTTCTGATGGACTTTTATGCTGACTGGTGCGGACCATGCCGGTCGCAGGGCCCCATCTTTGAGGAGCTGGCGGCAGAGCTTGGCGACAAGGCGGAGTTTAAGAAGATCAATGTGGATAAAGAGGGCGACCTGGCCACGGAGAAGGGAATCTTTGTGGTGCCCACGCTAATTTTGGAGAAGGACGGCGTGGAGCTTAAGAAGTGGATGGGAGTCACCTCCAAGGAAGAGTTGACCAAAGCCATCAACGATGCTCTATTGTAAGGTGGCCGGTGGAGGATGGACTATTGCTTTGAGCCGGTCAGGAGGATCAACAGCCGCGGCGGCTGCGCTCCCCATCTCTCCATTCGCTTCGACTCTCATCTATTTTCCATAGACACCAGCCGCGCGCCCAAGGCATGCGTTCAGCCGGATGCTTATCTCATCACTCATGCCCACAGCGACCACTACGGAAAATCGGCCATGCTCTCGCCCAAGGCAGTGGCCTCCGTCGAGACGGCGCGCGCTTTAGAGATTCGCTATGACCGGGAGTACAAGGGCCGCACCTTCCGGGTGGGTGAGAGCATCACAGTGGACGATGTAAAGATCAAGACCTATTCCACAGGCCACACCATCGGCTCAACGGCTTTCTCCTGGCAGACCGAGACGGGCGCGAGCATTCTTGTTACCGGCGACGTGAAAGATTACAGCGCCCTTCCTCACTGCGATTTTCTTGTGTCCGAGGCCAACTACGGCGATCCTTATGATCCTTCCTGCATCTTCGAGGACGACCTGGCCGGGTTCTCGGAGGCACTGGAATCGGGAGCAAGCTTCGGTGCTTACGCTTTCGGCAAAGCGCAGAGGGCGGTGGCCCTGATGAGGGCGATGGGCTTCAAGGACGAGATCGGCATGGATGCGCAAAGCCTCGTCCTGACGCAAGAGCTGATGAAGGATGCCGCCGGGCCGCTGGTTCCCCTGAACGGCGGCACGACCAACGTGGTCACGCCCTGGAATTTGCCCCAGGTCAGAGGCCGGAACAAGTTCTTCCTGACCGGCAGGCGTGACACGTCCTATCCCACCATCCAGCTCAGCGATCACCTGGATTTCCGCGGCCTGATGAAGATGATCGAGCATATCTCGCCTCGGGAGGTCCTGGTCTATCACCCCGAGGGCGAGAGGGCAAGCTTGCTGGCGCATCATCTTCAGCAGTGCGGCCTGATGACTACGTCGCTGGATCTGATTGAGAGCTTCGTGCGCTGAAAATTGCGCTTCAGCGACTCTTTTGCCGGGCCGATGCGATGGCTTCTCGAACGGCAATTGCATAAAAAAAGCGACGGCGTTAAATACGAAAACTTTGCATAATATTTTGCGATGATCACTTCGAAGGCTGCTCATTTTCTCCTTTATTCGATCATCATTTTCATTATCGTTTCCCCCTTTGCTCTTGCCCAAGGAATTGGAAGACTCAATGAGGCCGACAAAAAAATTCCCGAGGTTGAGCTTATCTACTGCAAAGGTCAGAGCATATTCCCGGTGCTGCTGACCACCGGGCAGATTGACGGCTATGTCGGATGGCAGCCCGAACTGGCCCTGGCCGAAGTGAGC
>JAJRAT010000012.1 GCA_028682845.1 Methanothrix sp.
TCTTTGAGACGGAATGAGGATCAGATATCCGTCGACTGCCTGTGCCAGGAATAAGAAAGTAGGCCGCAAAAAAGAGTTTTATTTTGATAAAAAATGGTGAAAAGCCTGAGATGCACAGGCATACATCCATCATTTATCCGGCTTTGCTCTTCTCAGCATCAAGCGCTCTTGCAGCGCCGCCCGTCGCCAAACTTCCCGCCAGGTAGGCCAGGGTGCCGCAGATGAGGCCGATGAAGACGGGATGGATGAGAGGGTTGCCGTAGAAGTACCAGGCTACCACGGACAGGAAGGACGCCAGAAGGCTGGCGATGAAGCCGGTGGAAGTCCCCCTCTGCCAGTAAAGGCCGAAGAACAGCGGCACAAAGACGCAGCAGGCGATCACGCCCATGCTGACGGAGACCAGGGGCACGATCTGCTGAGGCACATTGACGGCAGAGACGGCTGCCACGAGCAAGATGGCTACACCGACGATGCGTGTCAGAAGCAGAATTCCCTTGTCCGATATCTCAGGCCGCAGGTAGCGCAGGATGTCCGACGTCAGCGATGTGGTCGTGACCAGGACGATGGCGCTCATGGTGGACATGGCTGCGGATATGGCGGCGAGCAGGATGATGCTGTCGAAGCCCGGCGGCAGAATGGTCTTGGCCAGGAACGGCACCAGGCCGTCGGGATTTTTCATGAAGGGTGCAAGCTGCTCGGCGCTCAGGGCTCCGTAGGCCAAAATTCCCAGGGAGAAGACGCAGACGGCATAGACCGCGATGGACAGCGGCCCCCAGATGCCGGCGAAGCGAACTACCCTCCTGTCTTTGGCAGAGAATATCATGATCAAGAGATCGGGAAGGGCCAGCAGGCCGAGGCTGATGGCAAATGCCTGGCCGAGAGTCTTTTGCCAGGGCGTATTCAGGCCGTCCATGCTGAGAACCGCCGCAGGAATGTGGTCCCAGATCTGCATTCCTCCGCCGGCGGAAAAGAGGCCGCCGTAAAGGAAGACCGCGCCCACCAGCATGAGGACGCCCTGGATGAATCCGATCCAGATGATGGCGGGCAGGCCGCCGATGGCGTAGTAGACGGCCACAATGGCCACGGCGATGATCAGGCCCTGCAGGTAGCTGACGCCGATCAAACCCTGAAAGAGCGTGGCGCATCCCTTGAAGATGGGCACCAGATAAACCGTGTAAAGGAGCAGCATGATCGCCGCCAAGATGACCTTTCCCACAGGAGAGTTGTAGCGCTTCTCCAGCAACTGAGGCACCGTCTTGGCGTCATACTTCTTGGACATGGACCAGATCTTCCCGGCCATGAGCCAGGCAAGGCAGGCGAAGGCCACGTGGAAGAAGGCGCAAAAAACCACCCAGGGCATTCCGGCAGTGAGGCCGTAGCCGCCGCCGCCCAGGAATGACGCGGCGCTGAAGTAGGCTGCGGTGTAGGCGATGCCGATGACCGCGGGAAAAGCGATGTTGCGGTCGGAGAGAACGAATCCGGAGAACGTCCCTTGCCGCAGCTTCCAGGACAGGAGGACGATGACCGCCACGTAGGCCACAAGCAGAATTTGATTGATCATGGTGCCGCCTCATCGTTGTACCTATTAAGCAGGACAAAAATCGTGACGGCGAGCATGACCGCGATGGAAACCAGAAGCGCCAGGTAGGGCGTGGGCATGATCATGCGCCGCACCCCCACCCATAATCGTTTTCCTGGTGCACGGAAGCATCCAGGCCCCTCCTCTTGAAATTCATATTATAATCATTCTCCAATTTTGTACTATGATGTACAGATTGGTACAGTGATTGAGCTAGGGATTAAAAACCTTTCCCATGAAGGACTATTTCCGCGTTTTAGCTGCAAAGCCTGCTTGCGGCCATCAGCCCGAATGATTAAGCCAAGCTTCTTATATTTAGAAAATGCTGGATTATATAGTGCAATCCGATTTTATCTCTTATAAACAGAAAACCACATATTATGATTAATATGCAAATTTTCGAATGAAAGGCTTATATTTTAGTTAGTAGTACATTGTTGTAATGTGTGAGTGTAGGAATCCCCATCCATTAGCTATCCCGATCAGGCATTGTACTCACGATTCTGATGAGGATTTGACAGATGATCAGATAGTAGAGGCCCTTGCACAGCTAACCGCAGAATCCTTATCAGAGGAACCCGATTATTAACCGCGGTTGGTATGTGGGAAAATCTAGTGAAAGGAGATATCGTAAAAATACCTCTTTGTCATTCTGATCTCGTCGAAGCAAAAGCGAGACCTGCTTTGATTTTATATCACGATTTAGAAAATAGACAACTTACTGTAGCATATATCACGTCCAAAACGGAAAATTTGGGACCAACCGATATCCTAATTACATTTGGCACTCCAACATGCAGCGCGGCAGGATTGCCCAAAACGTCGGTACTAAAAGTGCATTGGTTGGCCGTTGTTAAAAGAATACATGTTATCGACAAGTATGGAGAAGCAGATGACGTTCTTCGAGTCCAGGTAAATAAGATCCTCCCCGAATGCCTTGCCATATAAAATTGGTAGTTTTTATAAAACCGCATGTTGATTTGCACCTAAAAGTCCAAAATCTGCACCCAAAAGTCAGGTCAAAGCAGTACCTTAGATGCAAAGCCCGATTCAACCCGAAGCCTTAAAGACCGGATGCGATCCAATTATATTGACCATGTCTCTCATCAAATTCTTCAGCACCAACGGCCACCCCGAGCACGTTGATTTCCGCCGGGCGCTCCTGGTGGGCCAGGCCCCGGACAAGGGGCTCTACATGCCGGAAGAGATCCCCAAGATCCCTCCAAGCAGGCTTATGGAATTCTCAAAGATGAGCTACCCCGAGATCGCCTACGAAGTCATAAAACCGTATCTTGGCGACCTGGTTCCCGACGATGCCCTAAAAGCGATGCTTGCGGACGCATATAATTATGATGTTCCGGTACAGAAGGTATTCGACGAAAAGTACGTCCTGCGCCTGGATCGCGGGCCGACCTGCTCCTTCAAGGACTTCGCCGCCCGCCTCATGGGCCGTCTCATGCAGTATTTCCTGAAGCAGGACGGAAAGAGCATCCTCATCCTGACGGCAACATCGGGCGACACCGGCTCAGCCGTGGCTCACGCTTTTTACGGCCTCAACAACATCAAAGTCGTGGTGCTCTTCCCGGAAAATGAGGTCACAGAGCGGCAGCGCCGCCAGATGACGACTCTGGGAAAGAACGTCTTCCCCCTGGCCGTGGCAGGCAAGTTCGACGACTGCCAGACCCTGGTTAAGCAGGCTTTCGTGGACCCGGATCTGGCAGACTTAAATCTCTCCTCGGCCAACTCCATCAACATCGGAAGGCTGCTGCCCCAGGCGGTCTACTACTTCTACGCCTTCTCGCGGGCATCGCCGGGCGGAAAGGAGGCGGTGTTCTCCGTTCCCAGCGGCAACTTCGGCGACCTCATGGGCGGCCTGATCGCTCTGAAGATGGGCCTTCCCGTGCATAGATTCATCGCGGCCACGAACGAGAACGACGAATTTCCGAATTTTGTGCGCACCGGAGCTTACGAGCCGATCAAGCCCAGCAAGAACTGCATCTCCAATGCCATGAACGTGGGCCATCCCAGCAATCTCGCCCGCCTCTTCTACCTCTACAAAGGCCGCATGGATGAGACCGGCCAGGTTAGCCGCCAGCCGGACATGGAGCTACTGCGCCGCGAGCTTTACGCCGTCTCGATCACCGACGCCGAGACACGCCGGACCATCATAGAAGCCTATCAGAAATACGGCACTCTGCTCGAACCGCACGGAGCGGTGGGCTTCGCCGGACTCATGAAATATCTGGCCGAGTGCGGCGAATGGAGCCCCTGCATATCCCTGGAGACCGCAGACCCGGCCAAGTTCCCGGATGAGATCGTGCGGCTGGTGGGCGTAAACCCGCCCCTGCCTGCGGCTATGGCGCGGCTGGATGAGCAGGAAGAGCACTTCGAGAACATCCCGGGAAAGTATTCCTCATTGAAGGAATATTTGAGGCGCTTCATCTAAGTGCGGCAAATTCAATGCAATGGAATAAAGCGGCTAAAATAATGATGACGGGTGATGACGAGCCATGTGGGGAATGATGAAATGACCGGGAGGACAATGCGAGAAGACGGCATATTCTTCGACGACATCGGCAGCTATCCCATGCCCAAAGGCGTGCGACGGGAAAACCTGGACAGGAACCAATACCTGCAACTGGTGCGCGACGTTCTCGCTCGCAAGAGCGCCGCGGGCGTCGAGGTTCCGACTTATCCCCAGTTCAGGGACATGATCCGCATGTTCATGGACCCGATTGAGGACCCAAAGCTCACAAAAAGCCCTTACCTGATCGCGAAAGAGAATGCGAAGATCCTGGAGCTTGAGGCTGCGGCTCCCGGCCAGAAGTTGCGCGTCTGCGTCACCGGCCCGGTGGAGCTGTACATCTCCGCCTTCGGAGCTACGAACTATACGGACATCCTCTTCAACCTGGCAAAGAGCGTGGCTCTGTTTCTGGAAAATGCCAAGGAAGCGGGTGTTATGGCTGTGGCATCCCTGGACGAGCCGTCTTTGGGCATGAGTTCGAACATCGTGTTCTCCGAGGACGAGATTTTAGAGGCTCTGGAGATCGTCAGCGCGCCCTGCCGGGGAATGGACTCGGAGATACATCTGCACTCGCCCCTTTATGCCGAGCCCTGCGCCCGAGTTTCAGGGATCAGCATCGTGGGCATCGAATCTGCGGCCAATCCCGATTATCTGTTGCTGATCGACAAGAAGGTCTTGGAGGAGACGGACACCTATCTTCGAGCCGGCATCGCCCGCACGGACATACTCGCCATAACCGCCCGGCTGAATGATAAGCTGGGAGTCAATCTCTGGGGAGACATGCCCAGGCTTGAGGCGGAAGTCTTGCAGCAGGAGTCGGCGCAGGTTATGAGAAAGAGGCTTGACGCTGCATATCGGCGGTTCGGAACGCGGCTTCGGGCGACAGGACCTGACTGCGGCCTGGGTTCCTGGCCCAGCCAGGATCTGGCGGACAGGATCCTGGCCAACTGTTCGACGGCCCTAAATGAGTTTCGCAAAGATGCAGGGCATTGACCACACCCGTCAAAGCCCCAAACACATAATCTTTTTAACTTGATCATTCCGGCAAAGAAATTGCGCCGCAAGCGTCCGTGCTCGATTCCCATCGCAGCAGATATTTGCAGGCTTTTTCCATCAAAGGTCGATCTTCCGGGGCACCGATTGTCTCGATTTGAGATGCATTACATCGTGGCACATTCAAAGCGCTAACTGGACAACTGCAAGCTTTAAAAATATAGAAATTATAGCATTATAAAAACAGAGTGAAATACTTAACACAATTCATACCATATTTTCGACAGCATGAACTGGCACATAAATATTTCCGGATCTGAATTTCTAATCTCATTATATCTAATTAAGGATTACTATGATTACCATTATCTATAAATATTTTAAGAGCATTGCTAAGTACCATGAAGCTGAGGGTAGTAAGTTCCAAGAAAGAGATAACCGACCTCAATAGAAACGAGCAGGTAGTTCATCTGGCTTTCCGGGCATCCAATATGGACGTGATGAACCTGGTGCAGTCCTGTCCGCGCCTGCGGGCGGTCCAGATTCCACCATCCTACCATGAGACCATGTCTAAAGCCGCCCAACAGTTCCTGGATATCCAGGGCGTAGAACTCTTGAAGGGCGACGTCTGGGGCCACCGCAAGGACATCGATGAGTATTACACCATCGGCGACAAGGTGGTGCGCAGGATATCCACACTCATGTCCGAGGGCAACAGCATCGAAGATACCGTAAAGAGGCTGCAGCGGGAGACAAAGCTCTCCGAAGATCTTATTCGGTATATACTCAAAGAGCAGGTGATGGCTTAAATGCGTTGGAATCGCCTGCCTTCAGCCCCTTTTATATTTTCCATTTTAATTCGACGGCGCTGATCGAAGATTTTGCAAGCCCTATCGCCCGGCACCATTTTTGCCGGCCCTGTGCAGATCCGCAGGCGGCTTTGGCCGGAACCATTACGGTTTTATGGAATGAGTGAAAACAGTCGCTCATGGATCTCATGGCCCGGGTGCAGGGATTCATAGCTATGAAACAAAAGAAGCTCGCCGAAGAGCTGGCTGAGAAGTACCGCGTTTCCGAAGACGAGGTATCCGAGGTAGTGGAATCATTTTTGGCGGATACCTATGGACCTGCACAAAAGCTGGCTGGGGACATTTGCGGCAAAGAGGTGCCCGTGCTGCTCTTCATCGGCAAAAAGGATTGCGCCGTCTGCAAGAGATGCCTGCCAGATTTTGAGCGCTTCCTGCAAGAGCACAAGGATTTAGAGCCGATAATGATTGACTACACCCAAGCCGAGGGCCTGCTCTACCACGCAATTCAGCAACAGGACAAGGGGATGCTGCCCCTGATCGCCATGATCGCCCAAGGCGACATCAAGATGTTCTTTGCCGGAGAGTGCATAGGCCATGAGGCTTATGAAAAATATTATCAAGACCTGCATGGAAAATGCAGCCAAAATATATATGCTCATTCTGAAATAACATGATCTCAAACGAGGGAGACTGTGACAATAATCGTTCTCAATTTCAAGACTTACCGTGAATCGACCGGCGTTGAGGCTCTGAGGCTGGCGGAAATCTGCGAAGATATCTCTGGAGAGTACTCCGTGCAGATGGTAGTCGTCCCCCAGGTGGCCGACATTCATGCCATCTCGAAAGCCGTGAAGATACCGGTATTTGCGCAGCATGTGGACGGCGTGGGCTACGGAGGCTTCACGGGCCACATAACCGCAGCATCCTTGAAGGCGGCAGGTGCCTCCGGATCGCTCATCAACCACTCCGAGCGGCGGCTGAAGCTGGCCGACATCGATGCCGCCATCA
>JAJRAT010000174.1 GCA_028682845.1 Methanothrix sp.
ATATATTTTTAATTAGTTATCATAATGCAACATTCAAATAGTTAAAGAATCTATAAGATGTATCAGATGAAAATTTGTTGAACATTTACAAACAGATGGAGATTGATATCGATGAACAGCTTTGGCCTGGTCTTCAGGTGTACAACGTGGGGAGAATCTCATGGAAAGGCCGTCGGTTGCGTGATCGATGGATGTCCGGCAGGTCTCGAGGTACAGCAGTCGGACATTCAAAAGGAGCTGGATTCGGATATTCCGGACAGCAGCCTGGGAACACCGAGAAAAGAGAAGAATAGATTTGAGATACTGTCTGGAATGCTGGATAATATTACTTTGGGATCGCCGATATGCATCATGATCCATAATCGCGAAAATCATAAGGAAGACTATGAGCGCATCAGGCATTATTATCGGCCCGGCCATGCCGAATTTACCTTTCACAAACGTTATGGAATATACGATCCGTACGGAGGTGGGAGAGCTTCGGGCAGAGAGTCCATCGCCCGTCTGGCTGCCGGTGCCGTGGCGAAAAAGTTGCTGCACAGCCACAAGATTACGTTTAATAGCCAAGTTGAGGAGCTTGCAGGAATCGATTGTTCTTCCAAAGAGGGATTTGAGGCCGCCAAAAGAAAGTGCCTGGAGATCTCCGAAAACGGAGACTCGACGGGAGGGATTGTTTCGCTCAACATCAGCGGCCTTCCAGCGGGCGTAGGCGGCCCGGTCTTCAACAAATTACACTCCCGGATAATGTATGCCTTGAGCACCATTGGCGGCGTCAAGGGCGTTGAAAGCGGCCTTGGAATCACTGCCGCCAGGATGACCGGCAGCGATTTCAACGATCCGTTCGGCATCAGCGGAGACCAGATCCTGCCCGTGAGCAATAACGCCGGAGGCGTCCTTGGCGGAATCAGCACCGGCCTTGATTTAAATTTTAGACTGGCCATAAAGCCCACGCCGTCCATCTTCATGCCTCAAAAAACCGTCAACTGGATGACAAAAACCGAGGAGTCGCTGCTGCTTCACGGAAGGTTCGACAAGAACTTTGCTCCCAGGGTGGCACCCATTGCGGAAGCTATGGCCGCGCTGGTCTTGGCGGATCAGATGATACTATCGGGATACATAAATCCGGTAAGGTTTGAACCATGGCAGGATCAATAGCGAAGGCCCGCCCAGAAGTGATTGCCGCCTCCTTGACTGCAAGCAAAACAAGGATGGGCGTGACGGTTGCACTTGCAGCCTCCGCTGCATCCCTGTTGGTATTTGGTCTGTTTAAAAACATGGACTTTATCCGGTCCACGGCCACTTACGGCAACTTCGACGTTCCCGGCACGGAAAGCTGGGTGATGAAACTGTCGCCCGGCATCAGCGACCTGGCATCGTCGATTGTGTACGGAAATTTTCACATAGTGCCGCTGATATTCATTGGCACCCTGTTCATCTTGATGCTGGCAGCATCACTCTACAAAAATACCATAGACCTTGTCCCAAGGATGCTGACACTGTGGAGCATGTTCGCCCTTTCCAGGCTGGGAGTATTCAGGGTATCCGGCATCTGTCCCGTCTCCCGGACGACCTTCGGCTCCTTCAATTTCCTGAATTGCCAGGCCTGTGAGATGGCCACCGGTGCGTGCCCCATCGGCATGATGCAGTGGAGCCTCATGAAGGGCGAATTCCCGGCGCTGGTGCTGGGCGTCGTGGTCCTCAGCGGCGCGCTCTTGGGCAGGGCGGTATGCGGCTGGATGTGCCCCTTCGGATTTCTCTCCGACGTGCTCGACCGGATATCGCAAAAGAGGCTGCATCTCCCGGCATGGCTCGGCTATGCCAAATTCCTGGTCCTTGCATTTCTGTTCACCGCCTTCCTCTGGCCGTCTGCGCTCTTTTGCACCTACCTATGCCAGAGCGGAACCGTCTTCGGCATCACGCCCTACTACCTGACTACCGGCCTGCCGGCCCTAAAGCTCGCTTTGCAGGGCGGGATGACGAATATGCTCTACTACCATCTCTTCTTCGGCCTGCTTCTTGTGCTCGGCGTAGTTCTTGTGAGCGGCAGGTGGTTTTGCCGCTATCTCTGCCCGCTGGGAGCCACTTACGGCCTCTTCAACTACATCTCTCCGCTGAAGGTTCTGCATAGCGATGCGGCCTGCAACCACTGCGGCCAGTGCTCGAAGCTCTGCCCGATGGACGTGAAAAAGGAGAACGGCAGCTTCCTGGATGTAACGGGGTGCATAAAGTGCGGGAGGTGCGTGAAGGCGTGCAAGATGAATGCCAGGAGCTTCTCGTGGTCCGGCGGGCCGCTGGCATTCCCGAAGAAAAATAAAACCGGAAAAAGCCATCTGCAAATGCAAAACAAACTTTAAAACAAATTCTAAAAATCCCAACAAACTTTAGATCGCCGGAAACCCAAAAACCACAGTCCCAATAAAAGAGAACAGGAGATTCTAAGGCCCTCAAATGGCCTGGATCTCCTCGCGAGTGGCGATCTTGACGCCCATCTCGCTCAGGACTTTCCTCGCCTTGGCGATGTCGTCCACCCGCAGGATGAGCATGGCCTTCTGTGCCTTGGCCGTGACGAAGGCGTAGGCGTAGTCCACGTTCACATTGCTCTGGCCGAGGGTGTTCACGATCTCGTACAGGCCGCCCGGCGTGTCTTTCATCTCCACTGCCAGGACATCGGTCATGGAGACGGTGAAGGCGCTCTCCTTCAGAACCTTGTATCCCTTCTCCGGGTCGTCCACGACCATGCGGATAACGCCGAAGTCTCCCGCTTCCGCGATCGTGAGGGCGCGGATGTTCACACCTGCATCGGATAGCGTCTTTGCCACCTTGGCCGTCCTTCCCGGACGGTTCTCCACAAAAAGGGAAATTTGTTTGATCTCTGCCATGAAAATGCCCCACCTAAATCTTTCTGTTATCGGTAACTCTCTTGGCCTTGCCCATGCTGCGCGGGATGGTGCCGGGCTCGACCAGATCTACCTCTGCTGCTATGTTCAGCACGGCTTTTAATTCTTTTGAGACTTTCTTCTTCAGCTTCATCAGGTCGCCGATCTTGTCGGAGAAGCCAGCCGATGTAAGCTCCACGCGCACTGACATCATATCGAGCGGCCCCTTGCGGTCGACGATTATCTCCCAGTGGTCGCCCACCTCCGGGATGTTCATGAGCACCGACTCCACCTGGCTTGGGAAGACGTTGATGCCGCGAATGATGAGCATGTCGTCCGTGCGGCCCAGGATTCTCAGGATTCTGGGGTGGGTGCGCCCGCACTCGCAGGGCTCGTTGGTCATGATGGACAGGTCGCCGATGCGGTAGCGGATGAGAGGCAGAGCGAATTTATGCAGCGTGGTGAAGACCAGCTCACCCCGTTCGCCGTCAGCCACGGGCTCTCCGGTCTTGGGGTCGAGGACCTCGGTCAGGAACATGTCGCCCCAGACGTGGATGCCCTTCTTGCAGTAGCACTCCGTGAACAGAGGGCCGGAGATCTCGCTGGTGCCGTAGATATCGTAGGCCTTGATGCCGGTGGCTTCCTCGATCCGATCTCGCGTCTCCAGAGACCAGGGCTCGGCTCCGAAGATGCCCGCCTTGAGCTTGGTGTCGTTTCTGATGGAGACGCCCATCTTCTCCGCCACTTCCATGATGTGCAGGAAGTAGGACGGCGTGCAGGCGATGGCGGTGGTGCCGAGGTCCTGCATCAGCTCAATCTGGCGCTCCGTGCTGCCGGTGCCGACAGGCAGCACTGCTGCGCCGATGCGCTCTGCGCCGTAGTGCGCCCCAAGGCCGCCGGTGAAGAGGCCGTAGCCGTAGGCCACCTGCACCACATCGTCACTGCCAAGGCCGATGGACGTGAAGGCTCTGGCCAGCGACTCGGACCAGGTCTCGATGTCGCCCTTGGTATAGCCGACGACGGTCGGTTTGCCGGTGGTGCCGCTGGACACATGGTAGCGAACCACCTGGCTCTTGGGGGCGCTGAACATGCCCGTCGGGTAGTTGTCCCGCAGGTCCACCTTGCGGGTGAAGGGCAGCTTCGTGATATCTGCCAGGGTCTTGATGTCGCTCGGCTCGACGCCCGCCTCATTGAATCTCCTCCTGTAGAAAGTAGAATGATCGTAGACGTAACGAACAATGGACTTCAGCCTATCCTCTTGAAGGGCATGCAGATCTTCCAGAGGCATGCGCTCGATATGCGGGTCCCAATAACCAGACATTGATGATCAACCTGAGGCAATGAACACGCGGATGGATAAAAAGCAATCGATTAATCCATCATACCATTCTTTAGATTAGCTGCATGGTTAGGCCCCCGAATTCCTTTGCAGGGATGGGATTGCTCTGTCCTGCAAAATGGACCGGATGCAATGAGCATGAGCATTGGCGGAATGATGAAGCATTGTTGGAGTGTGGGTTAACGGAAGTGTCGTAGCGGATTGAGTCACCCCCCAAGTCACTCCACCAGTCGCCCCACCTGTGGTGGTGCTTTTGCGTCTATTGGATTCGTGCGGCGCTTTGAGCAATACGGAGATTCGGAAGAGACTGGGACTAAAGGATAGAAAGCACATGCATGAACGCTATCTTGAGCCAGCCTTGGCGGAGGGGCTTGTTGAACTGACAATTCCGGACAAACCAAAGAGCCGACTGCAGAAATATCGGCTTACTGAGAAAGCCCGCTCCTGGCTTGCTGAGGAGAGAGCATGACACGCATTATTCCCAGTGAGAGCAGAATATTAGACCAATTCGGATACAAGAGCATAGAAAAAATCCAGAGGAACAAAAGAGGAAGAATCAAGGATAGGGATTTTCCTGAACAAACCATTCCGGTAAAGGCCTGCATCCGTGAGGCTATCGATATTTTCTATAAGGTCAATGCGAGTGGTGTCCCGCTGACCGATGCGATTCGTATCCTTTTATGTTTGGAGTGATCCACTTATTGCAGCTAACAAACAAAAGAATTATAAGCAGATACTGGCATATTAATTCTGAGGATTAATCATGAAGTTGTACGCCATTCTAGGAATAGTGTTGCTCCTCTTTGCGGCATCCGTAGCATCTGCTGCCGTTGAGAAGACATCCGCCGGACCCTTTGAAGTATCGTTTGATCTCAATACCACTGAAAATCACACCGTCGAAGCTCTCGGCCCAGCTAAATCAAACACGAGCACGGGCTACACGGTGATGATCGACTTTGCAGGCAAGAGCAGCCTTGGCATCTACATCAGCGAGGCTAATGATATGGAAGACGCCACACTCGCATCCTTGAAAAAAGTCATGCAAGCCAAACTCGAAGATAATCCCAAAGCATCCGTTGAGATCGGCTCCATCGATGGAAAAGATGCAGTTATCGGATTTGGACTGCCGCTCTACGATGAGCAGCTAGAGCCCATTGAGGATGAGAGTTCCTTTGAATACGTCTACTGGCTGGACAGCACAAAATGCGATTGCGGCCCAGTCTACGTGGGCAAGACTCAGGTTAGAGTCGTCGGTCCCTGGATCTCCGAATGGGATGACGCCATTGCCAGGAGCCTTTTGAACTCCTTGAAGATCACGAAGAAAGTTTGAATTGAGTTGAGCCGATTCAAACCACGCTAAAAATAAGTGTTTTGCGGCCTATTCTTCCAGAAACGGGCCGCATCATATTTTTTCGAAACCCTATCTTGCTCTATGCTTTCGCCTTGAGATGTGAGCTATCGCCAAATAAATCGGCTATGTCTAGGCCTTATCCACCTCAGCCTTAACCAGCGTGTGCACCTCGCCGGGACTGGCCTTTCCGCGCGTCTTCTTCATGGCCTGGCCCACGATGAAGTTCAGGACCTCTCAGATCCCGCCCTGTAATCCGCAATGAGCGGCAGCATTCTCGGCTACAGATTCCCGCACAGATTTTCGAAACTGCGTCGTCCTCTGTTTTGCGAGGCCTTTGATTTGACCCCTCCTAAGGCGATTCACCGTTCTTATTCCAGAATCGTTGTGATACTCTCAAGGAGTCCTGCCTCCTCTATCGCAGAATTCATTTTAAAATTCGAAAAGTTTTTAGGTGGGCCTATATTGTAGAGGTTAAGTTATTTAGGTAGGAGTCCAGCCAAATGGGAGATTTCACTGATGCTGAAAAGAAGCTTCTGATGAATGTAACAGACAGCCGCTTGCGAAGCAATTTGGAGATGATTCGCGAAGCAGCAGAAGATATTTGGGCAGAAGATTCGACGCGCGTAGTTCAATTTTATACAGATCATGGAATTAAACATAGTGAGCGGTTAGCAGGAATTGTGGATGATCTGCTCAAAGCGAACAATGGAAGTGCTCTGTCTTCGGAAGAAATGTATTTGCTTTTGGCTGGTATTTACCTTCACGACATTGGAATGCAATGTGATATTCTCAGATTTCCAGAAATTAAGGCAAATGCAGAAAAGTTAGGTGCAGAATTCAGCTCAAGCTCTGCTAAACATGCCGATGAAAATTATGGCTTAGAAATGTAAAAGGCAATCCGCAATAATCATCACTTCCTAACTGCTGCTTGGATAGATCATGCAAATAGCACAGGAGCTACTACATTAGGTTCCGTCGCGACAGGTATCTCAAGTAAACTTGTCGATGATTTAATCGATGTATGTAAACATCATTCTAAGTTACCTATAGCTAACTGTGCTCAAACATTCAAATATAATACTAATGGACGCAAAAGGCTGGTTGCATCTCTTTTAAGATTTTCTGACGAATTGGATATTGATGCGCATCGGGTTACACTAGCTACAGTCAAGAATTTCTCTTTCGATCCTCGCAGTGGAGTTTATTGGTGGCTTCATAACCGCACAGATGGAGTGAACCCCTCCGAGTGGACAATGAGTTAAGCAACATCAACTCATGGAGGGAAGTACATGAAAAAGACGAGGCGGCGCTACGACCGAG
>JAJRAT010000190.1 GCA_028682845.1 Methanothrix sp.
CCAGGCGCTGATCATCTTTCCGGTAGCCATCCTGCTCGGCGTCAAGTTCATCCCCAATCCACTCTACATCATCGCCGCCTTCCTGATGCTGTTCATGATCTCGGGAGGCTTTGCCGCCCTCTCTATCTTTGTGGCCTCGCTCATGAAGACCAGAGAGCGTTTCATGGGCATCGGCCAGGCGTTGATCATGCCGCTCTTCTTCGCCAGCAATGCGCTCTATCCGATCTCGCTGATGCCGCCGTTCCTGCAATCCATCGCCTCTATCAATCCACTGACCTATGCCGTGGACGCCGTCAGGGGCTTGATGATCAGCGGAGATGTGGCAAATGTTCCTGCGGATTTTGCCGCGGTGATCGTTTTCGACATCCTGATCTTTGCCGTGGCATCAATAAGCTTCAGGAAGATTATCGAATAGCGGCTCGGCCCAGGTGACTTGCGGCTCTTGATAATGGCCGCGATTCTCAAGAGGCAAATCAAGGAGCACTCATCTTGATTTCGCCACTTACTCATTTTGAGTCTTGCTCACTTTGAGTCTTGCTCACTTTGAGTCTTGCTCACTTTGAGTCTTGCTCACTTTGAGTTCGCATCTTCGCGGTCTTCGCGGCTTTGCGCCTTCGCGTGAGATCCTTTTCTCAATTCCGTTCCACTTGCGTCAAAGGCTGTATCTCATGCGAAGGCCGCAAAGGGCGCACAAAAATTATATATCTTAAAAAAAAAATCACTAAATAATTATGCGTCCTTTCTCTTCAAAGCCAGCAACGCTCCGCCTGCAAATAGCGCCAGGAAGCCGATCATTGCCAGAATGGACAAATACGGCGTGCTCTGGCCCAGGATCGAGGCGCGCAGGCAGATGCTGGCGTGAGTGAGCGGCATCAGATAGAGAACATACTTGAGAGCTGGCGGCAGAAAATTCAGCGAGAAGAATGTCCCGCCCAGGAATGCCATGGGCGTGATGATGATGCTGGTAAACATGATCATATCGTCGTAGGATCTGGCGAGCAGGGCTGAAAGCACGCCCAGGAATGCGAAGACGAGACATGTCAGGGCAAGGCTGGAGAAAAAGAGCAGATTCACATGCATAGTCGGCATGATGATGAACGCCATGATGAGAAAGGCGATGGAGCTGACGGCACCGCGCAGAACGCCGATGAGGGCTTTGCCGAGCAAGAGCGCCGACTGGTCGACGGGGGCCATGAGCGACTCGTCGAAGCTGCGCCAGTGAATCTGGTCCACGACGAGCCTGGTTCCCGAGCCGTTGAAGCTGCTGTTCATGGCCGTCATGGCGATGATGCCCGGAATCACGAATTCGAGATAGCTCATGCCGTCCATCTTGATGTTGCCGCCAAGGCCGTATCCGAATGCAGCCATGTAGAGCAGGGGACTGACCACAGTCGCTATCAGGTAATTGGGCAGGCTGCGGCGCAGGGCCACCAGATCGGACCAGAGGATGGCATAAGCACCCTCTGATCCGAGTTTCAATCTTTCCACGAACCCTGTTGCCGATTTAGTCTGGCTCATCAGTTTCAGGCCTTCAATACCTTTGCCATCCTCTCCTTCCAGGCAGCTACGTCATCCATATTCAGGACATCGATGGAGCCGCCCTGAAACTCGCCGCCCACGTCTCCCATTCGCTCTTCCATCCAGCCTTCAATCTCGAGGTAAAGGGACTTCAGGGCATCCAGAACCTCCGGGTCGGCCTTCCACAAACCTCTCTGCTCCGCCTCCAGCAGCCTGCGACCGATCTCTTCCATAGCCCAGGGGTTGTTGTCCTGGAAGAACTTGCGGTTCTCTTCATCCATGACAAAGGTCTTGGCGATGTCGTCGAAGATCCAGTCGTCCACCTCCTGAGTGGTGGCCTCCCAGCCGTAAACTCTGCCCACGCGCTTGGAGATGTCGCCCGCGCCCTTGTAGCCGTGCCGCTTCATGCCGTCGATCCACTTGGGGTTGAGGAGTTTGGTGCGGACGACTCTGCGCACCTCGTCGGCCAGGGCTCGCACCTCGACGTGATCTGCGTCTCGCGTGTCTCCGTAGTAGGCTTCCACATTCTTTCCCGAGACCTCACGGGCGGCAATGGTCAGGCCGCCGTGATTTCCGAAGTAGCAGCAGCAGCCGAAGAGGTCCTTCTCGTCGGTGGTGGTCTTGTTGAAGGTGACATCCACGCTCTTGAGCTGCTTCATCAGCCGCTCCTGGGACTCCTCGCCGAAGAAGCCCTTGCCGTAGGCGTAGCCGTTCCAGTAGATGAAGACGTCTGAGAGATCCTTCTCTTTCTTCCAGGCCGATGCATAAACTGCCAGGTTGACGCCGTTTCCGTAGGTTCCCGGACGGCTGGCGAAGATGCGGGGCGTGGAGCCGTTCTCCAGGTCGTGCTTGCGTGGGAAATTCATCTCCGGCGGCTCGTCCAGCGCCGCCACTTCCCGGATGGCCTGGTCCATGATCTCGATGCAGTTGTAGAAGCAGTCGCGGGTGATGCCGCTGACCCGCACGGTCAGGTCGATCCTGGGCCGCCCCAACTCTTCCAGGGGGATTATCTGATAGCCCTTCAGCCGTCCGCCCTTCCAGACGGGCTGAACGCCGATGAGGTAAAACATCTGGGCCATCTGCTCACCGTCGGCGTACATCACGTCACCCGCCATCCAGAACATGGCCACGTTCTCCGGAACCCGGCCCTGCTCCGCTCTGTACTTCTCGATCAGGCTGTCGGCAAGCTTCCTTCCCACCATCCAGGCAGCTTCCGTCGGAACTGCGGCTGGGTCCAGCGAGAAGAAGTTTCTCCCCGTGGGCAGGACCTCGATCTTTCCCTTGGTGATGAGGCCGGAGGGTCCCGGCTCGATGAAGCCGCCCGAAAATCCGTGCAGGAGGCTCTTCATCTCTTTGGATTCTTCCAACCGCCAGCACAGCTCCTCCACGCGCTCCTGCAGAGCGGAGAGGGAGCCGTTGCCGGACAGATCGCGTGAGGCGAGAAGCGCCTGCAGGGCACCATGTATTGCGTTTTCGCCATTTTCGCATTCATTTGCATTGCCATTGCCGTTGCCGCCATTTTCGCCATCCATCCCGGCAACTTCCAGATCCTGCATCATGGCGGAGATGAGATCCTTGGAGAGCAAATCCAGCTCTTGCAGGTCTTCCATTCTGGTAGTGACCTCTTTTCCCAGCAGCTCGGCAGCGGCCTTTCTCACCTCGGGACGCAGGATAGCCCGCACCATCTCTTTGCGCCTCTCGCCCTCGGGCAGGAGGCCGAAGATGTGCATTCCGTCCGGTATCTGGGTGTTGTAGAGCTGCGAGATCTTGTCGTGCGCTCGCTCCAGGATCTCTTCGAAGCCGGCTCCGGATGCGATCAATTTCTCCAGCTTGATCTCTTTGGCCAGGTTGCTCTTCTCGATGAGTCCGAGGATGATGTGTTCCAGAGCGTGCGCTCTTCCCCCGTCGGAGACCCGTGCCCGGTTGTACTCGGCGATCCTGTCCTCCAGCTCTTTCAGCTCTCCGTAAAGATCGGAGTCGGTCATCACGGTTTGCATGTGGTCCACCAGCACGGCGTAGCTGCGCCTCTTGGCGATGGTTCCCTCGGGCGGGTTGTCTGAATTGTAGATGTAGAGATGCGGCATGTCTCCGATGCCGATGTCCGGGTAGCAGTCGCCGGAGAGGCCCACGGACTTGCCGGGCAGGAACTCCAGGTTGCCGTGCGTTCCCACGTGCACGATAACGTCGGCTCCGAAGCATTTTTCGATGTAGCGGTAGGTGGCCAGATATTGATGGGTGGGCGGGACCTCCGGGTCGTGCAGGATCTTGCAGACCTGGCCGTCGCAGCGCGCTCCGGCGCAGCCGCGCTTGGGCTGGGCGCAGACGAGGGCATTGCCGTATTGAACGCCGGTAACGACGATCTTTCCCTGGTAGAGCATGGCGGGCGGAATGCCGTCCTTCTCTTCACCCGGCGGCCTTCCCCATGCCTCGCTGACCCGATCTCGCACGCGGGGCGAGAGATGGTCGAACCATTGCAGGTACTCGTCTTTGCCGATGTATGCCAGGGCCCCGCCCTTTTGCACAATCTCCTCGATGGGAGTCCAGCGAAACTCGGAGATGGCTTTCCGGCTCATGATGGTCTCGATCAACTCTTTGCCGGTGGCAGGCGGGTTTTCCAGCGTGTATCCCGCTTCAACCATGCTGTTCATGATGCGGGCCACGCTCTCCAGGGTGTCAAGGTGTGCTCCGCCTCCGACCGACGCCTCAACTGAGACGCAGGGGTTGTTGTGCAGGATAAAGGCGACTTTGCGCTCCGAGACCGGCTTATTCTTGAGAGCGACCCAGCGAGCGATGCGCGTGCAGACCTTGGAGACGCGCTCCGGGATGGGCACATGCCGCTCGATCAGGGCACCGTCGCTCACCGATTTGTCGGTCACGCCGATGATGATGGGCTCGATGACGCCCTCGAACTCCGGCATGGCCACGGACCAGCCCACCTCGCTGCTGGACAGGCCGTGAATGTCCCTGTCCCACTCCTCGACGGTTTTGTGGTAGACGGTGAGGGGGTGGAAGATAGGGATATCCATTCGTTTGAGGGCTTCGACCGATTCCGCCATATTTTTGGAGCGGAAAACGGGCTGCAAATTGAGGACTGCATCGATCCTGCCGGAGAAGAACCTCTCGGCCACCTCGCCGCTGGGCCAGGCACCCAGGTCCTTGTCGCCCATGCCGAAACAGAAGGCTGCCAGCACGGAGAACTGCTTTTCCAGCTCATAGATCACGGCATCGACAACGCCGAGGTCGCTGTTGGCCCAGTAGGTGCGGGAAAAGATGATGCCCACCGCGGGGCGACGGATGGGACCGTGCCACTTCAGGTATTCCTCCAGCGTTGCGAACGGCTTGTCGGAGCGCGGGTGGTAGAGCCCCTGCCAGAGCAATTCCCGGGGCGGCTCATAGTCGAATTTCAGGTCCGGGCCAAGGGCGCTGCTGCAGGCGTACTTGAGCATGTTCTTGTAGTTCTCCGGCCCGCCGAAGAGCACGTACTTGTTCACGGTAGTCGTGATTTCCAAAGAGACATTGGACAGAGCCCAGTGGGACGGGTCCCGGCCAAAGGAGATGACGGGCGCAATGGGTTTGGACTCCAGGGCGGGGACTATCTCATCCCAGCAGGCCTCGCTGGAGGGATGAAGCAGGATGAGGTTTGCTTCTTTGAGGGATTTCAGGCATTTTTCCAGATCTGCGGGATCGGTGAACTGGGAGGAGGACCAGGCCTCCAGATCCACGCCGATCTCTTTGGCACCTTGCAGCAAGAGGGGCAGCTCGCTGCTCCAGGTTATGGTTACAATCTTCATTTGCAGTACCTCCAGGATAATAATACACGGGAATCTTCATGATTAGTGCGAATCAAATATTGTCTCTTGCTCTAGTTTAATAATGATTTTGGTTGAAGTAATATTAATTGAAAATGAATTCACAAAAGAACTATTTATTATTACTTGCAGACAAATTCATAATATCAAATGATGATAGGCAGAGATATCAATAATAAAAAATACCCGCAGAATACTTGCAGAAGGAGATGATCAGCGGCACTTGCAGAAATCAATGATTATCGTTAGGAATTGAAAAATTAATCCAAAGGCACCGCTTGCCCGAAAAAGAAACGGAGCAGGACAGGAATGCGCCCTGCCCCACACACACACAGTCTTGAGCGATCTTTCCGGTCCTATCTGCCGAGCGCCGAAATGCTCCTGAACCGCGTCACAGCTTCGGCGATGCTTGCCGCCACATAGTCCACATCGTCTCCGGTATTCGAGCGGCCCATAGTGATCCTCAGTGAGCCGTGGCACTCCTCCGGCTTAAGGCCCAGCGAGAGCAGCACGTGACTTGGCTCCAGCTTCTTGGAGGAGCAGGCCGAGCCGGTGGAGACACCGATGCCTTTTGCGTCCAAAAAGAGCAGAAGCGACTCGCCCTCCACGTACTTGAAGCTGAAATTCAGGTTGCCGGGCAGCCTCTTGGTCATGGAGCCGTTAATCCAGGCATCCTTGACCTTCTCCAGAACCAGTTTGGCCAGCCGGTCGCGCAGATGCGTCAACCTCTCCGCCTCTGAAGCCATGATCTCGGATGCGAGATCTGCAGCCCGGGCCAGGCCCACGATGCCCGCCACGTTCTCCGTTCCGGAGCGCAGGCCGCGCTCGTGGCCGCCGCCCTGCACGATGCTCTCAAGCCTGGTGCCCTTGCGCACGTACAGAGCGCCCACGCCCTTGGGCCCGTAGAATTTGTGCGCGGAGAGCGAGAGCAGATCGACGCCAAGGTCGTTCACCTTTGTCTCGATCTTGCCGACGCTCTGCACGGCGTCGGTATGGAAGTAGATGTCTTTTTCAGCAGCGATCTTGCCGATCTCCTCCAGCGGCTGGATGGTCCCGACCTCGTTGTTGGCGTGCATGACCGAGATCAAAATAGTGTCTTTGCGAATGGCCGCCTCAAGAGCCGCGGGATCGACCAGGCCGTCTGCGTTCACGGGGAGGTAGGTAACCTCGAATCCGTCCTTTTGCAGCTTTCTACACGTCTCCAGGATTGCCGGGTGCTCGATGGCGGTGGTGATGATGTGCCTGCCCTTCTCGCGGCTACGGAGAGCGATGCCCTTCAGGGAAAGGTTGTCGGACTCCGTGCCGCCGGAGGTGAAGATGATCTCCTCTGCATTAGCACCCAGAAGCTTCGCCACCTTCTCTCGGGAGGCTTCCAGGGCCTCTTTGGCCTCCAGGCCGAAGCTGTGCAGACTGCTGGCATTTCCGAATTTCAAGGAAAAGAATGGCAGCATGGCCTCCAAGACCTCCGGGGCCACGGGGGTGGTGGCGGAGTGATCCATGTAAATGCGCTTCATTCTCGCCAGTATGCCGGCATCCGGTAAATA
>JAJRAT010000080.1 GCA_028682845.1 Methanothrix sp.
GGATGCCCAGCCGATGAGCGGTCTTGATGATCTCACGCCACTCGCCGGTTTTGAGCTTATCGGGGCAGATTCTCTGGCGCACGGAGTCCACCAGCACCTCAGCCGCCGTTCCCGGCATGGAGCCAAGGCCGCTTCTCTTCAGTTCCTTCAAGCACTCCTTCGGCTCAACTCGGGAGTTGCGGGACATGTGCACGACTTCCATAGGAGAGTAGGCGTGCAAATGCATACGGGGAAAGTCTCGATGAATGGTCTCAAGGATGGCGCAATAGTCCTCCAGCTCCATCCTGGGCGCAAGCCCTCCCTGCAGGCAGATCTCCGTCGCCCCGCGCCGCTGTGCGTCGGCAGTCCTCTCTAAAATCTGCTCGGATGTGAGGAAGTAGCGCTTCGAGTGTTTGAAAGAGCAAAACCTGCAGCTTCCAATGCAAATATTTGTGAAATTGATATTTCTGTTGACGACAAAAGAGACATCCGACCTGCAGCTCTTCTCTCGCAAGAGATTGGCCAGGCGAAAGAGGCGCACGGGCTCGGACCACAGGCGCTCCAATTCGGCGCTATCCGCTGCTGCGGCAGGATTGGCGGCACTGGTGCTTTCCCCAAAAAGATCTGAAACGTCCGAGACATTCAATGCATCCGATACATCCGACACCATTTTGCCGTCACCTTCCGGGCTGCTCGCCGGCGCGCCGCTCCTTGGGAATCTGCGAGATCAGCTTTCCATGAGAGTACAGACCGCACCCAAGCACTTCCCCCCTATAAAATACTACCACATACCCGGGCATTGGACCGGACACCGGATCTGACGCCTGATCTGACGCCAAGTCAAATGCCTGATATGACGCAGAGTCGGATGCCGGCTCCGGCGCCAAATCCAATTTCATATCGGGCCCGATCACTTGGGTTCCGCCTTCCAGAAAGAGCCTGGCCTGTTCCTCATCCAGGTGCACCAGGTTCCTGGTGGCGTGCTTTCCGAAAACTTGCAGGGCACAGGTGGTGGGCTTCCAGGGCCTGTCTTTGATGTTCATGATGCGCATGCCGAGCGACTCGAAGCTCAGGCGCGGCAGCGGCGCATCGCTGATGGCCCAGATGCTCTTGGCCTTGCGAAAGAACTGATAGCCGGAAAAGACATCTTCAGGAATACCGAAGCGCGACTGCCAGGGCTGCGCGACCTCGGACGCAGACAGCGGCTCGAAGACGTTCCTGGTCCTAGTTCTTGATGAGCCTGGCGACAAAGAATCCTCCCGTGTCGTTCTGATGCGGATAGTATCTGGCACAGCGCAATAAGTCATCGCTCAACGTCTCGCCGCTCCATCGATTTACGCCCGGACAGCCAATTAAGCCCGGAAGCAATATCTTCTCCAGCCGGGCCTCATCGAGCACGGCGTTCACCACCAGCTCGTTTTCCTCCGGTGCGTAGGTGCAGGTGGAGTAGACCACCACTCCGCCCGGCTTTGCCAGACGGACGGCATTTTGCAGCAAGCGAATCTGCAACTTTTGCAGCTCCAGCGATTTTGTGCGGCTGCTGCGGGAGATGGTGCCCGGACCTCTCCTTTCCCGGCCTTCGCTCGAGCAGGGCGCATCCACCAAGATCCGGTCGAAGGGACCGCGGGGAAAGATCCGGCCATCGTATCGGGTGATGGCCACATTCAGCACCCCCAGCCGCTCGCAATTGGCACGAAGCGGCGCAACCCGATCCAGGGACGGCTCGTTGGCAATGACCAGTTCCCGGTTGTTCATCATCTGGGAGATCTGGGTGGTCTTGCTGCCGGGAGAGGCGCACAGATCGAGGACCGTCTCGCCGGGCTGCGGGTCCAGGACCAGAGGCGGGACCATGGAAAGCTCCTCCTGAATATGGATATAGCCGAGCAGGTTCTCCACCATCTTTCCGGGGCTCTCGATATCCAGCTTGAGGCCGAGAGAATACCAGTCGAATGCCCTGCAGAGCATGCCCTTCTCCTCCAGCCGCCCCAAAAGCGCATCCCTTTCGATCTTAAGGGTATTGATGCGGCAGGAGCCGGGGAGCGGACGGCTCTGGATGGCCTTGAAAGCCTCATAGTCCGGCACGATATCCCTGTACCTCTCCAGATTATCCATGCCGCCGGAAAAGGAGTTCATACCAGAAATAAATTGGCTTTGCCGATCTCTGCCGTCTTTTGCATGATTTATCAGGAAGGAGCAAAAGGATTTAATAGTCGGATAGCGAGGGTGCAAATCGCGTAAAACTATTTTGGGGTTTTCGCGAAGGACGGTGACGATTTGTTCAGAGGCGAAGGAGGATCCCCCATGGGCGGGTCCGCTCCAACTGCTCCGGTAGAAGTTGGAAAAGAGTATGACGTCAAGATCGAGGACATTGCCCGCGAAGGCGACGGAATTGCCAGGATTGAAGGTTTTGTGATCTTTGTTGCCGATACACAGGTTGGCGACGCTGTCAAGATCCAGGTCGATAAGGTAATGAGGCGCTTTGCCATCGGCCATAAAGTCTGAAACTCGGGTTTGAGTTCAATTCTTTGAGGATGGTGACGGATTTGGCATATAACGACGATCGGTCCTCTGTAGGCGCTCCAGCCCCGGTTGAGGCCGGAAAAGAGTATGACGTCAAGATCGAGGACATTGCCCGCGAAGGCGACGGAATTGCCAGGGTCGAGGGATTTGTGATCTTTGTTGCCGACACACAGGTTGGCGACGCGGTTAAGATCCAGATCGACAAGGTAATGAGACGCTTCGCCATCGGCCATAAAGTTTAAAATTGGCCATATTAATACATATCATAAGGTCGAAGGTTCTGCAGAACTCGGCCACATATTTGTTTATATTTTCCAATTCAATCGCGTCATAGCTAGAAATTAAAATGAATATGGTGAGATTGAATTTAGCACGCAGCAATAGATATAAGTGCAAATAAACCAAAGTGGCTATGGATAATATAGCTAATAAATTGGAGCAGAGGCGATGGCTGAAGAGTTCGACATCTTTCTTTCATATCAAAATAGCGATCACAAATGGGCAAACGGCTTGGTCCGAGCTTTGGCAGAGAAAAATCTGCGCGTATGGCACGAAGCAACGGAGATCGAAGCCGGGGACTCGTTTATTGAAGATATCGAAGAGGGCTTGCATAACAGTGCCTATTTCGTAGTAGTAATTACGCCTGAGTCAGTGGGATCAAACTGGATTGCTGCAGAATTAGGTGCAGCTCTTGCCATGAAGAAGCCTTTGATACCAATCGTCTCAAAAGATACGCGGCCAGAATTATTGCCGGGCCCCATAAGGCGAAGAAAATGGCTGGCAATGGAAGACCCAAATGTTGTCGCAGAAGAGATCGCAAAGAGAGTAAGCGTCAACACCAACCGTTTCCGTTCCGGCAAAGATGAGAGCACATTGTGCGCAGCCAATTAAATTCAAAATATTGAATTAATTTTTGACATTATATAGAATAATTCTCATTATTTAATTTATTATTATAATCAACCTATGTTACATATAATATCACTTGCGATATTATTTATTAGCACGAATTCCAAGCTGTAAGAGATATTCTTCCAGCTTATTGATATCGATCATATTTCGTCTCTTGATAAGATTTGGAATTCCTGCTTGAGAGTTGAGCTCTTCAGGCGTCAGGCCGTGCAACACTCCTATTATCGGCATTCTCTTGCCCCAAGCAGCACCGATCTCAGTCCAAACATAAGGCCGTTTCAAGGACCAGGGAGTAAAATACACCAAGAGTTCATCGGCTTGGTCCAGCGCATCGAGAATTCGCTCTTCGAAGTCCTCTCCTACTGCGATATGGGCTTCATCCAGGAAGGTCCTTGCACCATACCCTTCAATTGCCCGCGCAATTTTTCTAGCGACCCAAGTATCGGATCCGGCATGGCTAATAAAAACCAGATAGCTTCTTTCAGTCTCTTGTATTTCGTTTTGCGCAGGCATTCCAATTCCTAATAGTACACGCCATCATTTCTAATGCTAATCGATAATTTAGCCGCTCGCTTCCAAAATGTCTCTTAAATCAGCAAGAAATAGATCGATGTTTTCGCGGGTCACATGGTTCATGAGAATCAGCCGCAGCGCCCTCCTGGGCTCGCGGGTCATGGAGACGTGCCAGTCGCGCTTCATCAGCTCCTCACGCACCTTCGCCGGGAACGGAACTTGCAGGGCCGCCACGTTCATGATGGGCTCGATCACCGGCTCAACGCCGATTTGCCGTGCGCTGGAAACAAGATGATGTGTGAGATCCATGCAGTGCCGGACAGTTTCCCTGAAACCCTCCTGGCCGAGGTGCATCATCACGGCATAGGTCGCCGCAGCCGCAGCGCCGCTCCTCGTTCCCGTCAGAGAGGCTTGCCTGGCCTTGGTGAGATAGTGAGTCTCGGTTTCCAGGGCGCTCAGGCAATCCTGGCCGCGGAAGAGCAGGCCGCCGGCGGGAATGGTGCTCATGCCCATCTTGTGGGGATCGATGGTGATGGAAGAGACGCCCGGCACCCGGAAGTCCCACCGCCAGTCGCCCTCCAAAAAGGGCAGGACAAAGCCGCCGAAGGCTGCGTCGACATGAAGGTGAATACCGCGATCTACGGCAATCTTCGCCAGATCCTCAATCGGGTCTACCTGGCCAAACTCCGTGGTTCCGGCAATTCCCACCAGCGCCACGGTATTGTCGTCTACCTGAGACTCCACAGATCCGATGTCCACCTTGAGGCTCTCGTCCAATTCCGCTTTTCGAACCTCCAGGCAGAGCAGGTCTCCGATCTTGTCAAAAGAGAAGTGAGCCGATTCGGGAACTACGATGTTGCCGTTCTTCTTCCCGGCCTCATTCCTGGCCGCCCGAATGGCCTGGATGTTGGATTCCGTGCCGCCCGTGGAGACGTAGCCCGCGGCATTGGGGCAGCCGAGCATCTCGCCCAGCATTTGAACCACGCGCTGTTCGAGGTCTGCCACGCCGGGAAATAGCCCCGGATCTCCCAGGTTGGTCTCCAAAAACATGTCGTGGGCCCTGACCGCAATGGGGTGCGGCTGGGTGCACATGGTCGAGAAGAATCGGTCATAGCTGTAGTCGCGCTTTCTCGTCTCTTCCAGTATGTGCATTACCTCATCTGCGGAAAGGGCCTTTTCTTTCATTCTTTCTCACTTTTGCATTTTTTTTTGGTTTTCACACAGCCTAAATCGCCTTGCAGCCCCGGTTTTAGTGGCCTGGATTTTAATCCTGCCTGCGCAATGCCTTGAGCATCAGGATCTTCTCCGACCGGGCAACGGTCTCCCGGACCGTGGCGACGGCATCGATATTGGCGGAAATGCTGGTTATGCCGATCTCCACCAGCCTCTTGGCCATCTCCGGGTAAGATCCGGCCTGGCCGCAGATGGAGGTCTTGACCCCGGCCTCGTTGCAGTTCTCCACCACGTATTCGATGAGCTTCAGGATGGCGGGATGCAGCTCGGTGTAAAGCCCGGCCACGTTTTCATTGTTGCGGTCCACGGCCAGAGTGTACTGGGTCAGGTCGTTGGTTCCGAAGGAGACGAAGTCGAGCCCTTCATCGATGAAGTCCTCGATGGTCAGCGCCGCGCCCGGAGTTTCGACCATGATGCCGACGTCGATCTTCTCCAGGTCCAGACCCTCATCAACCATGATGGCCTTGGCCGCCCGCAGCTCGCGAACGTGCTGGACCATGGGCAGCATGATGCCGACGTTGGAAAGGCCCATCTCATGCAGCTTCTTGAAGGCGCGAACCTCCAGGCGGAAGTGCTCCGTCTCGGTCAGGTCCCTGCGAATGCCGCGCCAGCCGAGCATGGGGTTATGCTCGTGAGGCTCGTTCTCGCCGCCCTCCATGGCCCGGAATTCGTCGGTTGGCGCATCCAATGTGCGCACCCAGACGGGCCGGGGGAAGAACGCATCGGCCACGATCTTGATGCCCTTGACCAGCTCGTCGATGTACTCCTCGCTCTTGCCGTTCTTGATGTAGTAGTTGGGTGTCTTGCCAAGGCCGAGAATCATGTGCTCGATCCTGAGCAGGCCGACGCCGTCCGCCAGGGTTGCTGCTGCGGCAGCGGCTCTGTCGGGCTCGCTGACATTGACCTTAACCTCGGTGGCAGTGATGGGCTTGGAGACGACGACGCCCGCAGCACTTGCGGCCGGCTTGGCCGGAGCCGTCACAGCGACGCGGCCCTCGTAAACGATGCCCTTGCCGCCGTCCACGGTTATCTCCATGCCGTCCTTCAAAACGGACGTGGCCTTCTTGGTTCCGACCACAGCCGGACAGCCCAGCTCGCGGCTGACGATGGCAGCGTGGCAGGCCATGCCGCCCTCATCGGTCACAATGGCCCCGGCGCGCTTCATGCCCGGAACCATATCCGGCATGGTCATCTTGGTGACCATGATGTCGCCCTGCTTGACCTTGTCCAGATCGCGACCGCTGGTGATGATTCTCACAATGCCGGTGGCAACGCCCGGAGCAGCTCCAAGGCCGGTCAGGATCGCCTTGCCGCTGGCTGCGGCGGCCTCGGCGGGCTTCTTGGCGTTGTTTATGGTAGTAATCGGTCGGGACTGCAAGATGTAGATCTTGTCCTTCTCCACGCCCCACTCGATATCCTGCGGAATGCCGTAGTGGTTCTCCAGTGTCTCGGCATATTTGGAAAGCTGAACCATCTCGTCTTCCGTGAGGACTATTGCTTCCTTCTTCTTGGCCGGGACCTTTATAGTGACGGTCTTCAGGGTTTTGGGGTCCCTGATGATCATGATCTCTTTGGTGGCTATGTACTTGCTGAGGACCTTCTTGGTCTTGCGGTCCACAACGTAGTTGTCTGGCGAGACGCTGCCGCTGACGACCGCCTCACCCAGGCCCCAGGCACCTTCGATGACCACAAGCGGCTCGCCC
>JAJRAT010000030.1 GCA_028682845.1 Methanothrix sp.
CGCCGGAAGAAATGGCCTCGGTCAGGTGCTCGAATCGAAATTGGCGGTTGGACCGCAGCGGGGAAAAACCATGATCCTGGACCGCCACTGCCACATCCTTCGGCACATCCAGGTCAAAGAGCCGGAAAGAATGGATCAGCGAATCGATATCGATGTCACCCGTGCGGATCAGCTCGGCAGATGCCGGAGCCTCGTCCTGGATGATAATCCCCAGAGCCGCCACTCGTTCCAGATTGTCGTTGATGGTGGCGGCAGCCGACGGCGTGGCATAAACCCTCAGGCCGGCAGCCAGATGTCGTCTTACGGCAGAAGTGAAAGCCCCGCCGCCCATCGTGGGGCCGCAGAGGAACACATCACGCCCCGCGAGCCTGGCCCGATCTATTCGACCTCCCACGATCACGGTTTGGCTCGGCAATACCATCTTGGTGGAGCCTTCCGGCAGGACGTTCTCCCGATAGAGCAGGATATCCTGAGTGCCTGCACCCACATCAACCGCTAAGAGCGACATGTACATTTTCGAATCCGCGAATCGGATTCAAACCTCCATAGAATGTATGACGCAATTGTACTGGAAAAATTTATCCTTTTATAGCGAAAAGGAACTATTATGATCATTGATGTGGTTGTCGCGAGCACATCCCGTTTTCAGAGGTTTGGGCCGGCGAGCGATCCGGGAAAAGCCGAGGACCTCTCCGGCAAAGTAATCCTGGAGAGGATCAAAAACGCCGGATATACCAGCCGCTATCAGCTCCTGCCCGACGGAATCGAACCCATCCGGGAAGCCGTGCAAAAAAGCACGGCAGAGGCCATAATCATCTGCGGGGGCACCGGCCTCACTCATCTCGATCTCACCATCGAAGCCGTCGAGCCGCTCTTTGAGAAGACACTTCTCGGATTCGGGGAGATCTTTCGCGCCAAGAGCATGGAGGAAGTGGGAACCCGGGCCATGCTCACCAGGGCATCCGCCGGAATCTATCACGGCAAACCGGTCTTCTGCCTGCCCGGATCGCCAGGCGCGGCACGATTGGGAACGGATCTGATCCTGGCAGAAATCGTGCACATTCTCAAGCATATTGGGGAATGAGGCCGGGCCGGGATAGGGGATAAAAGAGAAAAATAATATTAATCATATCAATATCTATTAAGCCGCAGTAGCCTTTTATATCTGTAGCACTCTGATAAGGATATAGAGCTATCACGGAGAGAATGGCCCATGGAGACAGAGATTCCAGTGCGGGAGATCATGACCCGCCCGGTGATCACAGCCAATGCAGACCTTGACATATTTAGCGCTGCCAAGAAGATGGCCCAAGCCAACGTCGGGAGCTTGATAATAGTAGAAGAAGGAAAGCCCATCGGCATCCTGACGGAGAGAGACCTGGTCAAGAAGGTTGTGGCAAAGGCTATCGATCCCAGAAGTGTATTGGTGAGAGATGTCATGAACTCGCCTGTTGTCTCCATCGAGCCGAATGCGAGCCTGCGGGAAGCTGCCGCTCTGATGCTGCGCTCAGGAGTGAAGCGTCTGCCCGTGATAGCGGATGGGAAGCTCATCGGGATAATAACCGATACGGATCTTGTCTCTGGGTCCCCTCTCGGCATGACCGACGTCCTCAGTGATCTACTGGAGATGCACCGGGAGAGCATTCACTTGGAACAACCCAGGGGGGTGGTGCGTGGAATCTGCGAGGTTTGCGGCCAGCTCTCGGATACTCTTGAGAGTGTAAACGGCGAGTTGCTCTGCTGGAGCTGCAGGGACGGAAACCGATAGCCATAGATTGATTTATAATTTGCTGGACTATAGGGGGAGTTATTAATGATAGTCGAAGATATCATGTCCAGAGATCCTCTTTACGTAGAGGACTCCACTTTTCTGACCAAAGCACGACAGTTGATTAGAGACAACCATGTGCGAGGATTGCCGGTTATAGACAACAAAAAGCACGTCATGGGCATAGTCACCACTCAGGACATGCTTAAAGTGACCTCAACCAAATCGAATGTGACGGTTGCCGGATTCGCGGTCCAGGTTCCGCTCATCACGGGACAGATGGATATGCTCGATGCCGCCCGGCTTATGATGAAGGAGAAAAGCACCTTGCTCCCGGTGATAGAGTCCGAGGAAAAGCCGGCTCTAAAAGGCGTTGTCACACTAATGGATGTATTCAAGCATATCGATCTGGCCAGGGCTCCAAACAAACACATTTGGGAGATCATGAGCACCAAGGTCGTGACGGCCAGCCCGGACGATCCCCTGACCAAGGTCTGGGATATGATGGTCGACAAAGACTTCACGGGACTGCCGGTAGTAAAAGACGGCAAACCCATTGGAATGATCACCAGATTTGATATCCTGAAGAGAGGGTGGGCCAGGATCAGCAAAGAGAGCGAGACCCGACCCGTCGACTCCACGCAAATGCACGCAGAGAAGCTTATGAGTTCCCCCATTTTCAGCATAAAGTCGGAAGCGAGCCTGACCGAGGCTCTCGAGCTGATGCGCAAGCACGACATAGGCAGGATAACCGTGGTAGATGAAGGAAATCTTGTGGGAATAGTCGATAGAAACGACCTGATCAAGAGCTTTCTCGGGTGAACAAAGATGAGCAAAGGTCCAACAACCGGAAAAGAAGTAACAAGGATACCGCAGAAGAACGACCGCATGCCCAGAGCCCCGGGCTCGGGAGAGAGAGCACCCCTGCAATTCGACTCCAGGTCGGCCAAGCGGCTGGGCGAAGCCTTGAGCGCTGCATCTCCGGACGTGGTCACAGTTCCGCCCACCACAACCATCATGGGAGCCATAAAGACCATGACGTTCTATGGCTTCTCCAGGCTCCCCATTGCCGACGCGGGCACCAAGAGGCTCATCGGCTTCGTAACCTCCGTGGACGTCGTGGACTTCCTGGGCGGCGGGCTGCGTCACAATCTACTGAAAGAGAAGTTTGGCGGCAACATCTTCACGGCTATAAACGCCGATATCCGGGAGATCATGAGCACCAATCTTACCTACGCCAGCGACAAATCCTCACTGAACGACGTTCTGAAGCTCATGTACGAGAAAAATGTGGGCGGCCTGCCCATCGTTGACGAGGAATCCCGCATCAAGGCCATAATCACTGAAGAGGACTTTGTCAGGGTTTGCAGCGGCCAGGATACGGGCATTTCGGTCGATGCCTACATGAGCCCCAATGTGGTTACGGCCCCGGCCCAGACCACCATCGAGAAGATGACCAGGATGATCATCCAGAAGGGCTTCCGCCGCATGCCTGTGGTGCAGGAGGGAGTGCTGATGGGCATGGTCACCGCCTCGGATATCATGAAGTATTTGGGCAGCGGGGACGCCTTTGAGAAGGTCGTCACGGGCGACATCGCCGAGGTCATGAACCAGCCCATCAAGAGCCTCATCAAGACAAGCCTGGTGGCCGTCGAGAGGAGAGCGGACCTTGGAGAAGCTGCCAAGAAGATGATGGAGAGCGACATCGGATCGCTGCCGGTCATGGACAAAGGGTCCTTGGTCGGAATATTGACGGAGAGAGACTACGTGAGGGCACTGGCCGAGAATAAGGGGTTACTATCATGATCATAAAGAAAGTCAAAGACTACATGACGGCTCCCATATACGTCATTGAACGAAATGAGCCCATTCAGAGAGCCAGGAATTTGATGTTCAAGTACGGCATCGGCAGGCTTCCGGTGCTGGACGGGGGCAGGCTGGTGGGCATCGTCACCAAATACGACATCACCAACCGTCTCAATCAGGCCGCGCCGGAGTGGCGCAGAAGGCCCATCGACAAGGTTCCCATCCAAGTGGTGATGACCGAGAAGCCCATCACCATATTCCCCGACGCCACCATGCCCCAGGCGGCGGAACTGATGGTGGAGAACGACATCAGCGGCCTGCCGGTTGAGCGCGACGGCGAACTGGTGGGCATGGTCACCACGCGGGATATGATGAGGTACTTCTCCGAGCAGGATATCAAAGCTACTGTAGGCGACATGATGAACAGGAATGTTCTCAATGTTCACCGCCACCACACCATCGGCCACATCCTGGAGGAGATGAACGTGCAGGGCACCAGCCGGGCCCTGGTCTACGAGGATAACAACACGCCAGTGGGAATCGTCACCCGCTCCGGCCTCACGTTCTCGGACATCATGGGACCAAAGGATGAGATGGAGACCAAGAATATCAAGATGACCAGGAAAGAGAGCCCCGGAGGCCGCAAACAATATCGGTATATTCGAGAGCTGCCCTTCGTGGCCGAGGACATCATGACCTCGCCGGTCATCACCATCAATCCCGAGACGCTTGCCGTTGAAGCGGCCAAAACGCTCGTGGAAAAGAGCATCATCGGCATGCCTGTCATGGAGAAGAATGACGTAATCGGCTACTTCTCAGCCGATGAGCTGGTGGCAGAGATAGGGAAGTGGAAGTAATGCAGGTAAAGGACATAATGACGGAGCCCGTCACCATCGACAAATCGGAGAGGATCGGCCATGCACTTGATCAGATGGAGAAGAACGACCTGCGCAGGCTCCTGGTGACCAACAAGGACAAACTGGGCGGCATCATCACCACCAGGCAGATCGCACGGGTGCTCGGAACCCGCAAATCCCTGGGAATGCCGGCATCATCCCTGCACGTGGCTGCAGCCACCATGGATGCGGTGATCAAGGTCCTGCCGGACATGGACGTGGACGATGCCATGCTCCTGCTACAGAAGACCAGCGTGCTGGTGGCCATGGACGGCGAGAAGGTCCTGGGCTGGATTCGGCCCAGAGATATCCTGGCCAATGTGAGCATCAGTGGACAGGCTGCAGATGCCATGCGTGTTCCCCTGACCATAAACCCCAACGACCGGCTGGTTCACGCCCGGCGCATGATGCTGGACAGAGACGTGGGCAGGCTGCCAGTGGTGGAAGCGGGAAGGCTGGTGGGCATCATCACCGAAGGCGATGTGGCCAAGTCTTTGCGCGCCTTCCGGGACCTGAACGATACAGCCAGCAAGCAGTATGCCCGCATCTACAACCTCCTTGTCTCGGATGTGATGACCCACGATGTGCTCTATGTCTATATCGACACGCCCCTGGAAGAGGTCAAGAAGATCGTCTTGACCGAAGATCGGGGCGGCCTGCCGGTCTTGAACCGCAAGGAGGAAGTGGTGGGAATGATCACCAGGAGGTCGCTGCTTGATTATCTGGTGAGGACCAGATGAATCTGGGAAGAGCAGCGAAGAGACTTGGCATAAGCTCGGAAAGGCTGCAAAGCCTGCAAGAGACGATAATAAAAACATCAAGCTGGCCCGAGCCGCGACTTCTGAGGTTTGAGAAGGAGGCCTCAGGAGTCGAGGCCGGGACGGTCGTTTTTGAGAGCGGCGAGGTCGTCTTCGGCTATCCGAAGATTCGCCGCGCCATGATGCTCGCTCCGGCATTGGAGAAGCACTTTTCCGATACATTGGCCGTCGAGGAGAAGATGAACGGCTACAATGTGCGCATCACTTCCGTGGACGGAGAGGTGATCGCCCTTACCCGCGGCGGTTTCATCTGCCCCTACTCATCCGAGGTGGCCGGGAGGATCTTGCCGGAAGGGATCTTCGAGGAGAATCCCGATCTGGTTTTGTGCGGCGAGATGGTGGGCCCGGAGAATCCTTACGTTCCCAAGAGCATCTATCCCACCGACACCATCGACTTTTATCTCTTCGATCTGGCCCATAAGAACAGCAAGAAGACTCTTGGCGTGCATAAAACACACCAGTTTGCCGATGAGCACCGGGTCAAAGCCACGGCACTGCTGGGCGAATTTCGCAAAGACAGGGCGGCGGAGAAGATCAAGAGGATCGTAAAACAATTGGGCCGCCGGGGCCGGGAAGGCGTGGTGATCAAAGACCCGGAAAACACGGTTGCCCCACTCAAGTACACCTGCTCCGAGGCCAACTGCAACGATCTGGCTTTTGCTTTTCGCTACTACAATGACCATGCACTGGACTTCTTCGTCTCCCGTGCGGTTCGAGAGGGCTTTCAGTCCGTGGAGTGGCAGGAGACGCCCGAAGAGCGAAGGGCCAGGGCTCTATGTCTCGGAGAGAGCATTCTCATGCCGCTGGTGGAGACCATCGAGAAGAAGCAGGCGGGAGAGAATATTGAGCAGAAGGTGCAAATCAGAGTCCAAAGTCTGCAGACGGCCAGAGAGTTTGAGTTTCACCTGCGCCGCAGCGGGATGCGAGCCATATTCGACTCGCCTGAGCCCATTGATGGCGGCTACCTGATCAGAATCACAAAACTGGTATTGAGCACAAACGATAAAACCCAGGCGCTCCTGGAAGGTGAAATGTGGTGAAGGCCGGATTCTTATGAGCGAGATTGCTGACATAGAGATGGAGGGCCATCTCATTGACTCGCAGATATTGACCAAGGTGCTGGACAAGATCATGGACATGGGAGGCGAGTTCGAGATCAAGACCTTCCAGATTGGCCAGAAGAAGAACGATGCCAGCTACGTGCAGGTAACCGTCACGGGTGAGGATGCGCCTCACCTGGACAGGATACTGTTGGAGCTGCATGCCCTCGGTGCCCGACTGGTGGAGATGGAAGATGTTCGTACCGCCGTCTCGCCGGCGGACATGGTCGTGCCCAGGGGATTTTACTCCACCACCAATCATCCCACTTACGTGCGCTACCAGGGCTCCTGGGTGGAGGTGGAGCACAACCACATGGACTGCCTCATCGTCCTCAGTGACGGCCATGCCGTTTGTACGCCCATAGGGCACATCAAGAAGGGCGACCGGGTGGTCATCGGGACCTCCGGCGTCAAGGTCGTGCCGCCCGAGCGCCCGCGGGAGAAGA
>JAJRAT010000066.1 GCA_028682845.1 Methanothrix sp.
CGGGCCGTGTAAAATGGATAAGGCGAGATAGCCCGCACCGGGCTTGAGACGCCGCCAGGCATTAGATGGCGGGCGTCGTCGAAAAGCTTGATCGAAGAGTCAAAACGCATTAGAGGAGCACCGATCAATCATCTCGGGGTTTAGATTAATCAAACTTGCGATTACCTGCTACGTTTTCTTTAAATCGTGTTCCTGCAAGCGCTCGGCAGGCCTTATGGGTCCCATACTATTGTTATTCACGAAAAGTATATATAAAAGAAACAACAAGTTTAAACTATATTAGTATAATGAAACAGTAATGAGAATTAAATAGTTGGAAGAGGCTAAGAAAGGCGGCAGCAAAGCAATAATAACCAAAAAATATCTTTGAAGGGATGGCACGAATTAGGAGCCTGCCGCCTTCCAGGCCGCCTCTTCCGCCCTTTTCAGGACCAGGCGGAGCGGCAGACCTGTCTCGTCTGCGATTTTTTTGCAGTCCTCGTACTCCGGCTTGGCGTTTATCAGACTCCCGTCCATCCGGCTGACCTTGATTCGCACCCGGTAAGAGCGCCCGGAAAACTCCACATCCAGCGCATTCTCCTCGCGCTCCGCCACGAAGCGGTGCAGGCTGGGAAAGACCCGCACGCCTAAAGATCCCGTCTCTCTGATGATGATCCCGGCCAGCCTGTCCATCTCCTCATGCCTGGCGATGGCCCGGATCACGTTGCCGCTGCGCCCTTTCTTCATCAGGGCGGGCAGGACGGAGACGTCCAGCGCGCCCGCATCCATGAGCAGCTCGATGAGGCGGCCCAGCACCTCGCCGGTCACGTCGTCCACGTTGGTCTCCAACTGCACCACGCGGTCGCCATGCGGTGCCCGGTTCAGCCCGCCCGCATGCCCATCCGCATGTTCGCCTTCATGTTCGCCTTCATGCTCACACCATTGCTCGCACATTTGACCGGGCCCATGATCGCGCTCATGCCTGTGCCACTCCCTTCCCGCCGTCTTCTGCCGCCCGGGAAGGGTCTCGGCAATCAAGCCCCGCAGCACATTGGGCAAATCCAGATCCCGCTTTCCCGCGCCGTAGCCCACCTTCTCCGCCCGGATTAACGGGAACTCCTGCACAAACTCATCCACGAGCACCGCCAGCAGGGCCGTGCCCGTGGGCGTGAGCAGCTCCGACTGCACCGGCCCGCCCTTCCAGGGTATCTCGCGCGACCGCAGGATCTCAAGCGCGGCGGGACCGGGAACGGGCAGAAGGCCGTGGGCCGATTTCACGTAGCCTCCGCCGACGGAGATCGACCGGCAAATGACGCGCTGGACATTCAGGCTCTGCAGTGCCGCGCAGCCTCCGGCGATATCCGCCAGGGCATCGAGGGCTCCGATCTCGTGGAACCTGATCTCATCCTTCGGAACGCCGTGCACCCGGCTCTCCGCCGCGGCGAGAAGGTCGATAGCCGAAAGTGCCTTTTCCAGCGCCTCTCCCAGCAGGCTTGAGCCCTTCAAAATTTCTACCGCTTCTGCGAGCGAATGATATCTCCGGTCCGCGGTCACGGTGGCTTTGGCGGCCATGATGTGGCTGCGCTCCACTCGTGAGACTTCAAGCTTGCAGCCCACGGACTCAACCGCCTCGCGAACTGCGATCAAGTCTGCTCCCAGGTCCAGGAGTGCGGCCATGATCATGTCGCCAGAGGCTCCGGCGCAGGGGTCGAAGAGAAGGGCTTTCATCAAAACAAATTATTTTGTCTATGCCGATAAATACAAATTGGTCCTCGACCAAAAATTGCCAGGTTATGCCAAGGGAAGAAGACAATTGGCGCGGCTACGAATGGACAGCTCTCTCCGTCACCAGCCCTGCGCCCGGCGCATAGCTTCTCGGAGGCTCCTGCTTTGCCTAAATCTCAATGACAGTTCCTGCGCAGTTGAAGACGAACCGATCGCCGAATTCATTAAAGAGCCGGGCAGCTGCCAACGGCCCCGTGCAGTGGGACACGCCGAGGAGACCGATGTCGTATTCCCGCAGCGCCCGGACGGTCTTTTCCAATCGCATCTGAGCTGCAGCCTTGTTTGCATCCGAGAAACCCAGGTGAGTTCCGCCGATCACGCCTGCAATCTTCCGCACGCCTGTGACGTTTCGAGCATGCTCAATGGTGTTTATCAGACCGGAATGAGCGCATCCGAGTACTATGACCAATCCCTTATCCGTTTCAACCGCCAGGGCCTGATCGTCCAGGAGCGGATCGATCCTCATCTCCGGGTCCTTCACAAGAAGGTCCTCTTCCGGCGTCTCAAAATCCGTGATTCTGGGAATCTCGCCCAAGAGCCGAATGCCCTTACCCAGTTTTTGCGGCTGGCGCGAGACGCAAAAGCTCGCTCCCATCCGCTCGTACTCCTGGCGACTCCTGACGAAGCCGATGTAGCGCAGCGAATCCCGTCGCTCCACGTACTTGGGGGCAAAGGCATCGGGATGGCAGTAAACATTCGCAGGCCCGGTCAGCAACAGAATGCTCTCCAGGCCGCCCGTGTGGTCGTAGTGGCCATGGCTGAGGGCTATGCATAGGCCGGATAAATCAAGGCCCAGAGTCTTGGCATTGTGAGCTGCAGAGATGCTCTGCCCGGTATCGAAAATGAGGCGAGTCTCGTTCGTCTCCAGGTAAACGGAAAAGCCATGCTCGGCGAGGATGTCCCGGGTCATTGAAGCGGTGTTCTCGCTCAGGGTGATGAGCTTGATCGACATGCAAAAAGATCTGTCTGTCGCAATTAATAACTCGCGCCTTGAGATTACTTCTTCCAGAACTCCGGCAGCAGTAGCACCAGCGCAGTTACAACCTCCAGCCTGCCGATCCACATGCAAAAGAAGAGCAGCATCTTTCCTGCCGGGTGAATCTCAGCGAAGCTGTACATCGGTCCCACATGGCCAAAGCCTGGCCCGGCATTTCCAAGCGTAGTGGCCACCGCAGAGAGCATGGTCTCAATATCCATACGCGGATCGTCGTAAGATATTATTGCCAAGAGCAACGATGCCACGGCGAAGATGATCAAATAGGATGCCACGAATATGTTGCTCGGTCGGAGAATCTCGTCCCTCACGGGAATTGCTCCCAGCCTGACGGGAATGACGGCTTTGGGGTGCAGAGCATGAAAAAGCTCTCGGTATCCGCTCTTCAATATCAATAAGATTCTTACAACCTTGATGGCTCCACCCGTGGAGCCTGCACAAGCGCCGATGATCATAAGCAATAATAGAATGAATTTGGCGGCCGTCGTCCATTGGTCAAAATCAGCCGTGGCAAAGCCGGTGGTGGTCATGATGGAGACTACCTGAAATCCGGCGAGCTGGATCTTGCGAAAGATGTCTCCCTCCAATCCGCCCCAAAGAACGATGATGGTGGTTGATGCAAGGACGATCAAGGTGTAGAATTTGAACTCCGGGTCCCGGAACAAGGCTCTCCTATCGGTGGTGAGCATCTTGTAGTGCAGGGCGAAGTTGGCTCCGGCCAGGAACATGAACAGTGTGATGATGGCATCGATGATCCAGCTCTTGTAGGCAGCAATGCTCAAGCCCTGCGGCGAGAAACCGCCCGTGGCCATGGAGGCGAAGGTATTGCACATGGAGTCGAAGAGCGGCATCCCGGCTAAACAGAGGAGCACGATCTCGGCAACAGTCATGAGGATGTAAACCAGCCAGAGCACCCTGGCCGTTTGCCTGATGCGCGGCGTCAGTGCGTCTTTATCCGGACCCGGAACCTCCGCCCGGTAAAGCTGGCGGCCCGCCACACCCAGGCGCGGTAAGATGGCCACGAACAGCAGTATGATGCCCATGCCGCCCAGCCACTGGGCAAAGGACCGCCAGAAGAGCAGCCCCATGTAGGTCTCGTCCTTGCCGAAGCCTGGTCGAAGTATCGTGACGTTTCCGGCAACACTCTTGATGCCCAGCTCAAGATTATGAGCCAGGCTGCTGTCGGCAAGGGTCGCATTTATTATCCAGTATCCTTGGGCGTTGTACTCGGTGAGAATGGATGATCCGGTTGTGGTAAAAGCGGACATGGATTCAAAGAGGCCGTCGATCATGCTTGTGCCGAGGAAGTAATAAGGCAGCGCCCCGAAGAATGCCGCCCCCAGCCACCCCAAACCCACCAGCGCAAAGCCCTCTTTCAATCCCGGCTCCTCGTCCGAGGACAAGCGCCCGAGGAGTATGCCGGAGGCCAGCGTCAAGAGCGACGTCAGGGCAAATGAGATAACTCCGCCTGTTTCGCCATAATAGGCAGCCACGGCTCCGGGAACCAGAAGCAAAACCGCCAGAATCTTGAGAAGAGATGCAAATAGGCGCAGGAATATCCGGATCTTCATGGGTCGGGGCCTCTCTGGAGATTAGTCAGCAGCATTCACCAGACTTAAGGCAACTTTTCCTGTCATCTTGTTATAAAAAAGATATGCTCCCGACAGCGTTCGAGCCGGAAATATTTTGCAAAAAACTGCAGAAGAGAGCCTGCGACATACAATAATAAAGTGTGAGATCATCCGACAAAGAGCTTCTTTACTTTGGAGACGACATCCGGCATGGACATCACCAAGACGCGGTCTCCATCCATTACCTTGAAGTCGGCATCCGGCACCATAGGCTTGCCGCCTCTCAAGACCATGCCGACCATCGAATCCTTGGGCAGCTCCTTGTGAATATTCTTCCCGATGATCCTGGTCTTCGGCTTGGCGATGAAGTCCACCAACTCCATCCTCTCGTCACTCAGGGTGATCACCTCTTCTCCGCCAATGGCCCTTTGCAGCACGACATCGGCAGTTACCTGTCCGGGGCTGATGGCCCGATCAACGCCCACCATCTCGAAGAGCTTGATGTAAACGCTTCTGTTGACACGCGAGAGGATCTTTTTGGCTCCGAGCTGCTTCACCAACAAAGAGCACAGCAGATTCTTCTCATCCAGGCCCGTTACGGCGAAGACCACATCCATCCTGCCCGCGCCCTCTTCCTGGAGAAGAGCCAGATCTGTGCCGTCGCCATTAAGGATCATGGTGCTGGAGAGCTGCTCTGCTATCTCTCCGCAGCGGTCCGCATTCAGTTCGATGAGCTTGATGTCGATGCCCATCTTCTCCAGCCTGTCGGCCAAATAGAAGCCGACCATTCCGCCCCCCACGATCATCGCCTTCAGGGAGGTTTGGGATTCATGCAGCATGATCCTTAAGTCAGGCAAAACATTTGCATCGCAAAGAAGCATGAGATGATCGTTCAGACGTATCTGCTCGTCTTCTTTGGGAATGGAGATATCGCCTGCTCGATTTATGGCCACGATCTTGCAATTTTTGGGAAGGCTCATCAGGTCGATAGGCCCGAGGATATTCATCTCCGGCGTTACCTTGAACTCAATCAGCTCGATCTTTCCTCCGGCCAGCTCCCGGTTCATGAGCATGGAGGGGAAGTAGAGTGCCCGGGCCATCTCCTCGGCCATAGCCAGCTCAGGGCAGATCATGTAACTGATTCCGATCTCTTTGCGGCCCTGGACCGGTCGATCGATATATTCCGGATTGCTGACCCTGGCGATGGTCTGGCGTACGCCGAAGTGGCTGGCGATGATGCAGGTGATGACGTTCACCTCGTCGTTTCCGGTGACTGCGACAACTATGTCCGCCTTCTTGATGTCCGCATCCTCAAGCAACCGCGCGTTGGCGGCATTGCCCATGAGCACTTTTACGTCCATCTCCTGCAATCTGGTACAGGCAACCGGGTCTTTATCGACGACGGTTACATCATGATCCTCATATAGCTCGCTGGCTACGAGGAATCCGACCTCGCCAGCTCCTGTGATCAAAATACGCATGCTATTTCCTCCATAATTCGGGGATGAATAATAAGAATATGGGCATCAGCTCCAATCGACCAATATACATGGCAAAGAAGCCTATCATCTTTCCGGCTGCAGACACCTGGGACCAGTCAAAGGTTAAAATGCCGAACGCCGGTCCCACGCCGCCCATGCAGGATGCAATGCCTGCAAAAACGACCTGCATATCTACCCGTGCATCTCCTGCAGAGACCACGGCCAGGCCCAAAGACAATGCCAGCCAGACTGCCAGGTAGAAGAACGAGTAAAACAGAATGGGCCGCAGTATCTCTTCCCGTACCCGGGATTCGCCCAGCCGGACCGACAGCACCGCATGGGGGTGCAGCATGTGAACCAACTCATTGTAGGTATATTTCAGATCCACCAGCAACCGCCCAACCTTTATGCCGCCGGCGGTCGAGCCGATGCAGCCTCCGATGAGCATGACCATGATCAGAGCCAGCTTCGCAGCCGTGGACCATTTGTCGTAATCAAGAGTGTTGACGAAGCCGCACGTTCCCATAAACGAGACGACCTGGAACGATGCCAGCCGGATTTTGGTCAGCAAGTCGCCCTGTATCCCGCCGAAGAATATCAAAATCACGGTCGCAGCGGCGAGGATGGTGAGCATAAACTTGAATTCTTCGTCCCGGAACCACGCCAGCCGGTCTTCCGTGAGGACTTTGTAGTGCAGAGAAAAGCTGGACATGCCGAGGATTATGAAGACCGCCACAATTGTCTCGATGATGGGGCTGTGGTAGGCAACAAGGCTCGATGCCTGGGGCGAGAAGCCGCCCGTGGCCAGCGTTGAGAAAGCAGTGCAGACGGCATCGAAAATCGGCATTCCCACCGCAACCAGCAGGACAATCTCCAACGCGTTGAAGAGAAGATAAACCCGCCACAGGATTCTTGCCGTCCCGGTAGCACGGGGCGTGATGGTGTCCTTGGACGGCCCCACGGCCTCCGCCCGGTA
>JAJRAT010000074.1 GCA_028682845.1 Methanothrix sp.
ATGAAATTGTTATCGATGAAATTGTTATCGATGAAATTGTTATCGATGAAATTGTTATCGATGAAATTGTTATCGATGAAATTGTTATCGATGAAATTGTTATCGATGAAATTGTTATCGATGCCGTTTTTGCTGATTGAGGCTCAACTGAGTTCATTGATCGGCGACTGCTTTCCGCTTCACCCGCAGCTTTGTCCCTTCCTTCGCCAGCACAACCACTTGCTCCCCCTTTTCCACAAACTCATCCGCTACCGCTTGCCAGTACTCGCCCTGGAAGAGGACGTAGCCCTCCGGGTCCAGTCGGTCCAGAACCTCAGCCTCCTCGCCTTCGAACCGGATGTTCTGGGGCGGGGCAAACCGGGCCCGAGCCACCTTGTAGAGCGCAAAGGCCAAAAAGACCCCCAGGATCAGCGACGGCAGGATGATGGCCAATGCCATCGACCGCTGGTAGCCTCCCGGAACATACCACTGCGGGAAGCTGGTGGGCACGAAGAGGATGCTGCCTGCGACGACGCAGATCAGCCCGGCCACGGCCAGGATGCCGAAGCTGTGGCTGTGCAACTCCGCCAGAATCAGCCCCAGGCCGAGCAGGAGCAGGAAGACGGCCCCCAGGTTGACATTGAATCCGAGACCGATCAAGCCCAGCGCCAGAGCCACCACGCCGAAAGCCTCCGCCCCGATGCCGGGGCTGGAGAAGCCGAAGATGAGCGCGTACAGACCGACCAGCATGAGCAGACCGACGATGGTCGGATCGGAGAGGATCTTCAAGAACTGAAGGCTGAGGGGCGGCTCGAAGAGCTTCACTTCAACTCCGCGGGTGTTCAGGGTGGTGTTCTTCACCTTGAGGCCGCTGACCTGATTGAGCAAATCCTCTGGATTCGGGCTGATGTACTCGATCACGCCTTCTTTCTTGGCCTCATCCGCATTCAAATTCAGGTTGGAGAGCACGAACTCCCTGGCGGCGGTCGTGTTCCTGCCGTGCGCACGCGCCTTTTCCTCGATCAGGGCCACGATGGCATTGGTGGTCTTGCTGTCGTTGATGGGCTCCGTGCCGCCCAGCGGCGAGAGCTTGACCGGCTGGGCCGAGCCGATGATGGTGTGCGGAGCCATAGCCGCCACATCCGAGCCTTGCAGTATGATGGTCCCCGCCGACCAGGCTGTGGCACCTTCGGGATAGACATACCCGATCACGGGCTTCTCCGTCTCCTCCATCAGCTTGAGGATGGTAGTGGTCTCGGCCAGCCCGCCGCCGGGAGTGTCCAGGAGGAGCATGAGCGCCTGATAATTGGCGCCTTGGGACGCAGCGTCGTCTATTGCGGCAAGGACGATGTCGTCGCTGGCCGGAGTTATGGAGCCGTCCAGCTTGACCGCCAGGACGGATGCTGTCGAATTCGCACAATATGCAGGGGCGGAAAGGAAAGCGACAGAGAGGAGAGACAGTATTAGAAGCAGAAGCAATGTAAAAGGCGAAAAAACAAGCGAACGCAAAGAGCGTCCCGGCCAGCCCGCCATCTCAATACCGTCCGAGCAAGATCGGCTGGCCGTCATTTCATCTCATCTCCGAAATCTGGCTGCCTCGGCGGCAGCTTCTCGTGATGCGTCCTTGCGCGCTTCATCGGCGCGGGTGGCTTCCCGCTCCGTCATCTCCCGGTTCAAGGCGGCAGTCAAGCCGGCCATTGTGCCCGTGCCCACATCGCCGCTGGGCGTAACCACGATCAACGTCTTCTCCCTGGCGATATCGACGAGAGTTTGCAGCTCGCGCAGCTTCAGGGCGGCGGGCACCTCTTCATAAAGCCTGGCCGCATCGGTCATGGTCTTGGATGCCTGGAACTCGCCGTCGGCGAGGATTATGCGCGACCTCTTTTCTCTCTCCGATTCAGCCTGCTTGGCAATCGCCCGTCTCATCGATTCGGGCAGAGACACATCTCGCAGCGTGACCGCCGTGACCTTGATTCCCCAGGGATCGGTATGGCGGTCCAGGATCTCTTGCAGCTTCTTGTTCAGTTCATCGCGCTTGGAGAGCAGATCATCCAATTCGATCTGACCCAGGACGTCGCGCAACGTGGTCTGCGCCAGCAGAGATGTAGCCAGCTTGTAGTTCTCCACCTGAATGACGGCCCGCGATGGATCGACCACCCGGTAGTAGATGACCGCATCCACTTCCACGCTGACGTTGTCGCGGGTGATGACCACCTGTTTGGCCACATCGATGGTAAACACTCTCAGGTCCATCAAAATGACGCGATCGATGATCGGAATTATAAAAAATACACCGGGTCCCTTCATGCCGCTGAAGCGCCCCAGACGGAATATCACCACACGTTCGTACTCACGAACGATCTTGATGGCCTGAGACAGAATAATAAATACAACAAGCAGAGCTATGAGGGTAGCAAGATCAAATTCAGCCAAATAGACACCAAAATCTATCGGCGTTCTTCTCTTAAATAGCTACCCGCATCAGCCCGGCAAAAGAGTGAAATTTGGATCCCGACGATCCTACTTCTTGAACTCGGTATATCCGCACTTGCCGCAGCTTTGGCGATCGACATGCTCTGCCAGGAATACGCCGTTTCCGCACCTGGGACAGACGGCTTTCTTGGACTTGGCTGAGTCTCCTGTGACCTCGTAATACTTGTAAACGCCCTTTGCCTCGCCCTTTTTCTTCTTGGCTGCCATCTAGCTCGCCCCCGGCTTGGCTTCTTCGGGCTTGGTGAAGGTATTTCTCTGAATAATGTGCTCCCTCTCCACCTGCTTGGCCCTCTCGGCGTTCTCGTAGATCTTGGCGTAGCCGATGGTCTCGCGCTTGCCGAACTCGGTCTTCAGGCTGTCTACAAATACCAGGCCCGGCTTGGAGTTCATCGTTGCCGCCAGCCTCTCCACGACACCTTTCCGGGAAGGCGTGGACTCATCGTGAATAACCTTGAAAACAACCTCTCGCCTGTTCAGCATCGGGTTGCTCGTCTCTTTAATAACCTGTATATCCAACTTCATTCCTCCACAATCATTCGCTTCATAAATTCTTCGATTTGCCTCTTCTTATCAGCAGTAACCTTGACCAGAACGCTTCCCTCGTTGGGCTGACCGTATACCACAGCCGAGCCCGCAGGCGCATAAAGGATGGCAGGAAGGGTTGCCAGATCCTCCTCACCCTCTACTATGATCTTGACACGTTCAGATCCGTTTAATGTAGCTTTGATCAGATCGATAAGCTCGCTTGTCAGGGTTGCAGCCGGATTCTTAACCTCAACCGTTTTATAACTATCGTGGTCCAGGCTCTCGACCACATGGTCCGGCACGGGCATTCTCTTGGTCTTGTTATCCACGACCGCCAGATCCGGCACAACGGACGCCTTCAAAAGATAGAAAGCGGTCATATCGCCCACAGCTACGATCTTCCTTGCAGCCAAAAGTTCCGAGCGCATGGCCTCCACGCATTCCAGGCCATCGCCCCTGCACAGCTTTCCCAGGGGGTCTTTCAGCTCACCGCGCAGCTCATCGGGCAGAAGGAGTACACTCAATCTATCGCACCTTCAAAGCATATTTGCCGGGAAGGGTGATCTCCAACCTCTGCGCGATGATGGACTCTTTGGGGTCGATGATCACAACATACCCGCTCCAATCCTTGCTGAGCGAGCCGGAATTGCAGATGGGACAGACCTGTCCCTCGATAATTCTGCGACATTCTCTGCAAGCTTGCTCTGTCATTTCGCCTCTGCTTTTGCGCTCTCTGCCAGCTTTTGGTCATCCGCCTCAAGCCACTCCAGCCGTCCGAGACCCGTCTGTCTCATGGTGAGTCCGATCTTGCTCTCACGAGGCTCCTTCTCGTTGAGGCTCACGGCAATGACTCTGGCCCGAACCTTGTCGCCCTCGCCTAAGGACTTGTTCGACTCTTTGCTGACCAGCCGCGCGTTCTTTTCATCATACGATATATACTCATTGGTGATCTGGCTCACATGCAACAGGCCATCGAAGGGTCCCATAGATAAGAACGCACCGAACTTGACGATCTCCACGACCTCACCTTCGATGATCTCCTGCATCTCGGGCCTGAATACCAGGGCGTTGAAGACGACCTTATAATAGATGGCCCCGTCCCCGGGCAGGATATGTCCTTCCCCTATCTGATCCGCTCCCAGCACGGCCACGATGGTTCCGAGAGTCTTATCGACTACAGCCTCGTATTTGTCGCGCAGCGATTTCTCTACTGCCGCTTCGAGGGGATCTCCCAGACGATCCGGCTCAATCTTGGCCACGCCCTCAAGCTTCATCTTTTTATACATCAATACTCCTTCTTTGTCGTCTCTAGGTATCGCCCCTGGCGCAGGTATATTACGGTGATGCCTTTACTAAATAATCTTTTCTTTAAAGCCTTATCATTGGTGAATACGGCAGCGCCGCTGGACTGCGCCAGCCTCTCGATGGCAGTATCCGCGTCGACATTTGCCTCGGCGGCATCTTCGTTAGCTGCCAAACAATGCTCAGCCAGTCCCAGGGCAACACGGGCGGCAACCTTGTCCGCTCCCTTGTCGGCCCTGTCGGCCAAAAACGCCAGCTCCCGCTTCACCGACAGCGGGACAATCCACACTACGTATCCGAGGCGCGCCAGTTCGCCGAAGATGTCCACACCGAATTGCTCGGGCACCATCAGGGCATTGGTATCGAGAATTATCTGCATGACGGCAGCATTACTCGATAATAGTGCCGACGCCGATCAAGCGCCAGCGTGCACCGATGCGTCTGCTCACGGCCACCCGGTCGTCCACCTCGGCACAAACCGGCCTCTTGAGCTGCACCTGGACCACGCCGCCCTCGCGTGCGCTGGTCACAACGCCCACCGTTGTCGCCGTGCCCACATTGAGCATGAGAGGCTCACTGGAATGGATCGGCTCGACATTGGATTCGTCCGTCACGCCCACCACGCGCTCCAGAAGCTGCATGTTCATGGTGAAGGTGTTCCGAACCTGAGGCAGCTTGCCCGGCTCGCCTGCCACCTGGCCGACCAGCGCGTCGCTCTTGGTCATAACCGGGTCAAGCTGGGTTCCTACCCCGACAAGACCTCCCGGAGTGATCTCTTCTTGGGTTTGGCTTCCGGCCAGGAGGGTGACGACCTTGGTCTGGATGGGAATCCACTGCTTGCGTCCCTCGTAGTCCACCAGCCTGCCGGGGCAGATCTCGATCTTGTCGCCGGCTCGCAGCTTTCCCTGGCCGAGAGAGCCGCCGATGACGCCGCCCTTCAGATTGTCGGGTGTGGCTCCGGGGCGGTTGACATCAAAGGACCTGGCGATCTTCAGAAGTGCGGGCTTGGTGACATCTCGCGGCGGGGTGGGGATGGTCTTTTCGATGGCCTCGATCACCATATCGATGTTGATATTCTGCTGAGCGGAGATGGGGATAATGGGTGCATCTTCAGCAACTGTTCCCTTCACGAACTCCTTGATCTGCCGGTAATGCTCCATCACCTGCTCGCGGGACATCAGGTCGATCTTGTTTTGCACGATCACGATTCTCTTGATGCCCGTGATGTTGAGGGCCATGAGGTGCTCCTTGGTTTGGGGCTGGGGACAGGGCTCGTTGGCTGATATGACCAGCACGGCTCCGTCCATGATCGCCGCGCCGCAGAGCATGGTGGCCATGAGCGTCTCGTGACCCGGCGAATCCACGAAGGATACGGTGCGCAGTATCTCTGACTCCGTGCCGCATAGGGGGCACACAGGCTCAACGGTGTAGGCATCGGGCTCGGGACATTTGGGGCACTTTCTGAAGGTTGCATCCGCGTAGCCCAGACGAATGGAGATGCCCCTCTTGACTTCTTCGCTGTGCTGATCGGTCCAGACCCCGGATAGGGACCTGACAAGTGTGGTTTTGCCGTGATCGACATGGCCCACCATGCCGATGTTGACCTCGGGTTTTTTAGCGAGAGGCGCTTTCGCCTCGCCTTTTTGATCTGATTTGGCCTCAGATTTGACATCGGACTTTACCAAATTGAAATCTCCTTAAGGATTGTAATAACTTAGGGTTAATGGAGATCACGATATAAATACTTCATGGCTAGCCCTAAAGCTTTCGGCTGCGGGCACGAGTCCATTCTCTATGCCGGATGTTATCCCGCTCACGAATGACTAAGAGGGCATGAATTCGATGCAACTCATGAAATAGCCAATCGATAAATCTTAAATACTTTAAAATGCTAGTAGATTATTGGAGCCTCCGACCCGTATTGATCCTACCATCCGTTCCCAATATTCTCGAAGGCTCCCCATCCATTCTATGAAAATTTAAAAATCCATGCAATATGCTGAAGCATAGCATTTCTGGATAAATGCATTTTGATCGCAGGAATAATTGCAGGAATAATTGCAGGAACAATTGGGAAACAATTTGCAAGAACAATTGGAAAGCGATTTGCAGGAACAATTTTGCGAAACGATTTTGCAGGTGCTTATGAACGGTGGCCTTTTAGACCCAGGATAGACTCGACCTTGACGCCCACCAGCTTCCAGACCGAGCTTCGCTCTTCGGATAGCAACGAATCCACCGGCTCGTCGGGAGAGTGACCGAGGGCCGAGAGAACATTTGGCGAGAGGCCCCTGTCCTGGATAAGCTGCACAAACCGCTCTCGCACCCGTCTCCCTTGTTCTGCATCCTCAACCTCGATGAGCCGTCCGGGCAAGGCTACAAAGCTGAAGGAGGATAGGTCCGACGTGTAGCGTTCAATCTCTACGCAGACATTTGGATTGTCACGGAA